>JAHWHI010000028.1 GCA_019323355.1 Candidatus Woesearchaeota archaeon
CATCTGCATCCCAATGTGTCCCTAGAAATACATTCTTCCCTTTGACTAGCTCTAACAGCCTCTTTAACATAACATCCCTCCCTTCAACCCAAAAGAGGTTGTCAAAGATATATAAACGTTTGTGTTTGTATTGAAATTATTTATTGAAAGCCTTCTTCAGTTCCTCTTTAGCTTTCTCAAGAATCTTCTTCTGCGAAGCAGGAAGGTTCTTGCCTGCCCTGTTGATGTAGAAGTTGAGCATAGACATTGCTGACTGGTAAGCTGTCTTTGCTTTTTTTCGGCAGCTTTTCTCAGCAGATCGTTTCAAAGAACGGGCGATCTTTTTTGGATCCTTCCATGTAAATACACCTTCTTCTAAATCCATTGCATCGCTTTCCTTGGTAACTTTGCCTGACCAGTATTTTTTCTTCATATTCTTATGAAGGTTAAAATAAGATATAACTTTTCCGCAAAGCTTATAAAAGAATATCTCTTGATGTATTTTATGGGCTTTGTGAAAAAGAGGTTTTTGTTCTTTATCATACTATTATTCTTGCTAATAGGAATTGCTATTGTTTCTGGGCAGAGATCGATTCCAATAATTCCGATACAGATAACACCAGAACCTAGCTGTGAAGATTATTGTTCTGATGGAAAATGGTATTCTTCTGGATATTACTCTGATACAGAGCAAAAATGCATTTTCAGATCGGTTACAGATTGTGAATATGGATGTGATTATAGAGGGTGTATCCCCAGCTTTAGTATTAGACCTACAGACACAGTTTCTATTCAACCAGAGATTCCTACTATTAAACCTGAAACAGTTTCAAAGATTCCCAAAGAGCCAATTGGAAAAGTTCCGACAAAAATTGGAGAAAGATGCCATATTGATGAAGATTATGTTGAAGAGTTTAGCAAAGGCAGAGTTGGCCACTGGATAGTACCTGATGTTGATGTTCCTCCTGCTGAAATCGGTAAATGGGGGAATGTTGAAATAACATTAACACCTGTAGAATATGAATGGGATGTGGAAGACAAATGTATTTCAAAAAATAAGGTTCTGGATTATTATTGTGCAATGACTTTATATCCAGAATGTATCGGAGAAATAGGTGTAAATCAATTAGGCGCAGCTGGTGCGATCTCAGCATCACAAGTAGAGGAACTTAAAGATGCATATTGTATCCTAGACCCATATCATTCAAAAGATTTCGGAAATATTGATTCAGTAGAAGTTGAATGTGCATGCGGCTGTTCTGATGGAAGATGTTTAGAAGAGATTGATACAGACAAGGATAACGTTTTTGACTGTATAGATGACGATGATGATAATGATGGTGTTATTGATGTAAAAGACAATTGCCCATTGATAAAAAATAATGATCAAAGCGATAAAGACAAGGACCTGAAAGGAGATGTATGTGATAACTGTCCTTACAGACAGAACAAAGACCAAGCTGATGTTGATGAAGACACTGTTGGAGATGCGTGCGACAATTGCAAAAAGCATAAGAATCCGGATCAGAACGATACAAATGGAAACTATGTTGGAGATGCGTGCGATTGTCAGGATGCAATCAAAGGTCCTAATGAATACGATGTCGATTGTGGATTGATTTGTCCGCTATGCCTCGAGGATGACTGCCGTAATGATCCGAACTGGTGCGGAGATGTGCTCGAACCGATCCGGATAAAAGGAAAATATAATCAGGGATTTATTGATGTGGTCTTTGTACCAGACTATCATTATACTAGTAATGAACAGTTCAAGCAAGATTCAATAGAATTAGTGCAGGAAGGCTTTGCAAAGCTGCAAGCAAAATCAAATCTGCAGATCAATCAAGATTATTTTGACAAGTTCAATTTCTATATATATAATGGTGGAATTCTTGATGGAAAGCATCACTATGATTATACTGCAGACGCATCATTCAAATGCACTGGATTTCCGCCTACAAATATTGCAGGATATGGATTGGGTGGAAAGATTGCCCCATTCCATGACAATCTTGTAATCCTATGTCGAAACGGCACTTCTAATTGTAGTGGATGTTCAAAGCTAGGGCCTAGCATCAATCACAAATTGCGAACTAGAGCAGGGTTGCCAAATCTTCTGGTTCATGAAGCATCGCATGGAGTATTCAGTTTGCAGGACGAATATTGCGGGGATACGTTCTATACAAAAATATCTGCAATGTCAAATATATTTGATAGTTATGAACTCTGTGAAGTGGCGCGAAAATCAGGCGCATGGAAAGATGGCAAATGCAGAAAAATATGTAGTGAAGGAAAAGACTGGACAATCACAAACAGCATAGAGCAAGTTACTTTTTATCGCTGGGACTCGGATGATAAAAACCATGATATGATGACAGCATGTGGTGTCGGATGTGGTCACGACTATCGCTATAAAGAAGCAGATGTCCCCCGTATTAATTGGATGCTCGACAAATGGCCAAAATCAAAAACTCCGGCAATATTTGTAAACTTAGAAATAGATAGAGAAGGTGTAAGATTTAAGAACACTAATATTGTTGGAGCACATCCAGATTTAGGTATGCAAGAAGAACATTTCCGTGTTAAAATACTTGATAACAGAGAAGGAGTCCTGCTTGAATATCCGATTTCAGATCCGCGTATTAACATGAAAGCAGCTGGATTTGAAAATGCAGCTCTTGCTTTTGAAGAGAGTTCTGAGTTCTCTGTTGCTGTTCCGATCAGTTTTGACGTTGCAGAGATGCAATTAATGGAAGGGGATAGACTTCTGATCAGTGTAGATCTTGAAGATGTTGTTGCGGATTACTGTAAAGCAAATCTAAACTCTGATGAATGCCGTGGCACAGAAGGACCAAAAGTTACCCAAGCAAAGCCAACTGTATTTACAAGGATAAGGGGCTTTTTTGCCCGTTTGTTTTCTTAAATCATTAGCTATTTACTATAGATTCTTTTCTTTATATGTTTAGCAACATTTATAAAGAAACACGCCCTGATTCTGGCTATGGACTTCATGAAGAAACTATTGGCGGAAAACACTGTTGCACTGCCTGATTTCCACGAAGTGATCCAAAAGATAAAGGCTGAGCTTGACAAGCAGGGTGTGAAAGCAGAGGTCATGGTCGGGGGGAGTGCAGCAAAGGGAACCTATCTGAAGGAGTTTGACATAGATATATTTGTAAGGTTTGTCAAGAAAGCTGATCCGGATCTATTGGAAGTCATACTGAAGAACTGTTTCAGGAAAGTTGACAGGGTCCATGGATCAAGAGATTATTTTCAGATAGTCCATAAAGGGCAGGAGTATGAGATTGTTCCAGTTCTGAAAATAGCAAAAGCTTCACAAGCGCAGAACATAACAGATGTCAGCATGCTGCATGTGAATTGGGTCAGAAAACATCTGAGCAGGCCTGACGAGGTTAAGTTAGCAAAACTATTCTGCAAGGCACAGAGCGTCTACGGTGCTGAAAGCTATATCAATGGCTTGTCAGGCTATATACTGGAGATACTTGTTGTGTATTATGGCGGTTTCATGAAGCTTGTTGAGAACGCAGCAAAATGGAAACCTAAAGTTGTAATCGATGTATCTAAATATTATAGGCACAGGAATGACATCATAAAAAAACTTAATCCTGCTAAAACATTAGGTCCATTAATCATAATTGATCCGACACAAAAAGACAGAAATGCTGCTGCTGCTTTGTCACTGGATACTTTTTCAAAATTTGTCTTCCTATGCAGAGAGTTCCTGAAAGATCCAAAAGAGGACTGGTTCAGGAAAAAGCCAGTGTCGATGAAAGACATAATCAGGGCCAGCAGGCATCTTGGAACAAAACTGACAATATTGAAAGTCGAGCCATTGAAAGGAAAGCCGGATGTTGCATTCAGCAAATTACTGAAAGCTTTCAATTATATCAAGAACCAGCTGCAGATGAATGACTTTCAGGTATACCGTGCAGGTTATGATCTTAAAGAAGGCAATCTCTGGTATATGACACTGCCTGATAAACTGCCTGTATATGCAAAACAGATAGGTCCAGCAGTGTGGGCACCGCAGGCGAACATAGATGCATTCCTGGAAAAGTATTACACAACATTTTTAGAAGAGGACAAGATTATTGCATTCAGAAAAAGAAAGTTCCTTACTGCAAAGGATTTCCTAGCAAGCATAATCAAGACAGAGTATGTGCTGGAAAAAGTAAATAAAATCTCGATAAGCAAAAGCTGATCATCATGGTCTTAGAAATCTTAAAACAATTCGATCCGTTATTGTATGCATTAATCTTATGTGTAACTCCAGTTTTTGAGTTACGGGCTGGAATTCCAGTAGCTATTGCAGCTGGTTACGGAGCGTGGTTCGCTTTTCTGGTATGTTCGCTTGTTAATCTTATTGCGATTCCAATATGTTATATCTTTCTTGAGACTTTCCATAAGATATTCTACCGAGTTCCGTTATATCGGAGACTGTTTGACAAGTATGTTGAGAAATTAAGAAGACGGTCGCACAAATACATGGAGAAATGGGGGGATTATGCAATTATATTATTTGTTGCCTTGCCTATACCTGGAAGCGGAGCTTATACAGGCGTTTTGCTTAGTTGGCTGTTAGGCATTAAAAAAAGGCATATGTTCCTGGCTGTGATGATAGGGGTATTCATTGCAGGCGCTATCGTAACTATACTTTCTGCTAGTATCATCAATGGTTTTAGATGATCATATATACTGTAGAATGAACAGGCTGATTCCAAAAACAACCAGTGCCAGGTATGCTGCCTTGTTCCAGTGCCAGATCTTTCTTCCATCGAATATTGAAACTGGAATAAGGTTGAATAAGCCAAGCCAGACATTGATTGTATATCCTATGAATGTCAGCTGTGCCATGAATGTCGAAAACATCCCTGTAAAACTTAGCAATAAGAAAACCATTGCAAGAAAAAAGTTTGTCAAAGGCCCGAATGCAGATATGATCCCATTCTGTTTTTTTGACGGCCTTCCTAGTATCATAACTGCTCCTGGTGCTGCGAACACAAAGCCAAAGAATGAGATGATGACTGCGAAGATCAACATCTGGTAGGAGGCTCTGAACTCTGCTGCCAGACCGAATTTCTGCGCTAGAATCTTATGGCCCATTTCATGGAACAGAAAGCCCAAGCCTACTGCAATTCCTGAGATAAGAAAGAACCTTGGAAAGTTAATGTAACCTCCGACATTGAGAACATTTGCAAAAGCAACTGATATTGCCAGCCAGGCCCACCACAACTGTCTTATCTCTATCTTTGAAGTCGAAAAAGAACCCCATTTAAACTCTGGCTTATAGTGCGGATTTGGTATATATCGCATAGTATTCCGACAGTTAGAAACCTTTATATATCTTACCTATTTATTTGAAGCTATGAAAAGCGGAAACTTCAAAATCGGGAGGGACTCAGCAAAAAGACTTGTTGCAAAGCCAGAAGTAGTGCGCGAAGAGGCAGACCTTCTTGATCTTCGAAGGACAGAAGTCAAGACAATTGATTTTATTGAAGCTAAAATTGATCACAGGAAGAAACTATTTGACAGAAAATCCTTTCTAAAATAGATTGTATAAAAATTAGAAATAAAATAAAAATTTATTATTCTGCTTCTACAACTTCAACAGGATTCTTTCCCCAGCTGATCGGAACGTTTGGAGTAACCTTTTTTGCAGGGACTTTGTATTTGACAAACTGTCCGATCTTTAATCTCATGTCCATCTTTGCAACATAAGGGATCTGTCCTCCTGTCTTGACATTTGTCAAAATCCCGTAGGTCATTTTTCTTCTCCTGTCGTGCTTGACTTCTTCAATACGTCCTTTTGGATATGCCATTTGTTTCACCTCTTATATTCCTTTTATCAATAATG
>JAHWHI010000029.1 GCA_019323355.1 Candidatus Woesearchaeota archaeon
GAGCTACTGCGCCAGGACCACTGATAGTAGAGATGAAGAAGCTTGTTGACAGATTAAATTCTGAATGGGCAAAAGAGGGTATTGACAAGAAGATAAACTCAGTTGTTGATATAGAACTTGATTCTGTGATGTGGATATTTATAGAACCTAAAGAAGGCTTATACATTAATAGGGCTGCAGAAACATTTCAAGAATCTCTCTATAAAATTACAACAAAGTTCTTGGAAGATTTGGCGACAGAAGCAAGGCAAAGAGGAGATCTTGCAGAAGCAGAAAGAATCAGGAAATTAAAGTACTCGGAAATAATTGAGATGCTCAAAAAATCTCCAGAGCTTAAAACAAGATATGTAAAAATATTAAGAGACAATTCAGATCTCATTGATATATCTAAACTAAATTCTCTCATAGAATTACATACCCGAAGAGAGTTTCCACGAAAAGTTGTTGCTGATTCCATAATGTTAAGACTTGATGAGGTTGATCATAACAATCTTATAGATATTGTTGAGAGTGGAATCCTCTTAGATGACGATCTTTCTGATATCTCTGAGTCAATGTTTATGTATCTTCAAAAAAGACTTTACGGTAAAGTTTTCGAGAGAGAAGATGGAATTGTAAAATTGATCGAAGGAACTTATAGTTATGAGGAAACTTATGCTGAGCGCGACCCAACTGTTGGGGTTTCCCCTCGATTTGCTGGAGATTATTTGGTATATGTAGATATTGAGAATAGCGAACGAGGTAAGAAAGCAACATTTGACGCTATAGAGCAAAGGAAGCGTAAGGATCAATATTACCGAGATCCAAAAGTTAGACTTATTTTTGAAGCTTATTGGGATATGTTATTCCTGGAAAGGCTAAAAAGAAATTCGAATCTCATATTAGATAATACTGCTGAATTAGAAAAAGCTACAAGTATTCTAGAAAAAGAACGAAGAAATTTCCTTAAGACAAAAGAAGCTGCAAAATTGGATCCAATAATCCGAAGAACGGAAATATTATTGCCAGGATCAAATGTCCTAGGAACTCTTGATGAAGAAATTGAGCATGAAACCTTACAGGGAGATATGCTTCGTATCATTGCAAAATCTCCTACTGTCACTCTATTTGAATTGGATATAGTTTCTAAAGAATTAAACGATCAATGGTCTATAGAACAGAATCTTGATACAATAATTCCGCCAGAATTGTTGCCGAATGTTGAAATTTATAATAATAAGCGTAATCTAGAAACTTTGCGAGATGTCTTAGTGGCCAGAGTATCTTCGCTTTCTAATAATCTGGTAGAGCTTAAACTAATGACTGAAGAAGAAGAGAAACTCTTACTTATATCTGCTTATCTATCCTACTTGGGGCAAGCGACAAATGAAGGTCTTGCTTCAATATTTAACCTTCCGGTAAATGAAGAAGATGCTGAAACTCTTTCCATTGAAGAGGTTGTTAATAAATATCTCACAGATGAAGCTTCAAAAGAAAAATCCCTACAGGGTGTCAGAGACCTTGGAATAGATATAACTGAAAATTATTTCATTGCATTGGGTGGAGAAGAATTTGATCTCACTAGAGAACTGTTAGAACAAAATAATCTTCATCCAACATTACGCCATATCATTGGCGCACGAAAATTCATCCAAGGAGAGGGAGAGATGGCTTCTGGAGATTATCAGATGCTGGGAGTTATTCTTGATGTTGTTAGCTACTATGCTGAGATGGAATTCAAAGACGATCTTGAATCTGCTCGATCTAGTTCAGAGCTAATCGCAGAATTAAGAACTAGTCTAAATTACGCAAGCGCAAGAATGACCCCTAAACAGGTTGAGCTTTATGAATTAATAATAAACAGCCTTATGAGGAATGTTCAAGGAAAGCCAATATTAGAAGTAACTGTCACAGAAGAACTAATTGAACAAGAGCCTCCATCTGAGATGCCTACTGCTGTGAAGAAATCTATTTCTATCACAGAATCTCCTGCAAATGTGATAAGTATTCCTGGACCTTATGAACTGATGATAGAGGGAGAAAGAGAAAGCAGGAAGAAACTATTAGAAGAGACTGGCGGTGAATGGTCTGCTGTAGAGCCTGCGTTTGATTTCCTGAAGAAGATGGTCTATGGAGATGTTCCTGGTTATGACCAGTGGTGGCATGTCGAGTATCACGGATTCCTGCACGCTATAGAACTTGATGATTTTGTATTGAAAGGATTGATGAATGTTGAAGATTATATTGATGTCAGATTCCCGACTAGAATATTTGAGTTAGCTTCAATCGCGCCACTGACACATGACTTTGGGTACTATAAAGCTGATATAATGACAGGTGCGATGAAAGTAAACCATGAAGACAGAAGCCAGGATGCTGTTGAAGAGTTCAGAACAGAATTAGGATTGAAAGATATGTTTGAAGTTGGCATTGTCCAATTCATGATCGAGGCAACTAAATTCAAACCCACTACTTCAGCTGAGATTGAAGAGATATTCCGTCTTGCTGGCACTCCTGTCAACCAGCTTACCCCTGAACAATTAGATATACTGGAAAAACAGTTCTTCCTGAGACCTCATGAAGTCACAAGAGAGAAACTTGATCTATTGTTTGCTGCGACTTATGCTGCACGGTTGATGGCTGCAGGCGATGTATACGGTCACGGAAAGGATTACTTGTTTACTGTGCCTGGCCGTCTGCGTGGTGAATTTGGAGAGGATAAGCAAAGATTAGAGAAACTAATAGAAGGATACTCTGAAGAAGAGCTTACGCAATTGGAAGGGCTTAATTATGGCCAGAGAACATTCGAAGAGGAGCAAGCTGTTGCTGCAAAACAAGAATTGGCTAAGATCCCTTATTCAGCAACAGCAGCACAACAAATATTTGACACTAAAGGTTTCCTTACTTTTGTTGCGCAGCCTAGAATCGATTCATTGCATGTAGAACAATTCGTTGATCCTATGCATAAACTCCAGGCAGAGATCAATAGAAGAGCACTTGACTATATTATAGAAGAAGGCCAGGATCTTGAAAATATGGATAATCTTAATGCGATTTATGAACTAATTAAAGTATCTCTATTACGAAGCGCACTGGCAGGTATTGTTGAAGAGAGATTGGTCTTCAGAGAAGAAGTGATTGATGAGACCAAAATAAAGAAATCTGTCTCTATCACTGAGAATGATTTGATGCGATATGCTGATGTTGATCTCGCTACAAAAGTTATTTCCATGTCTACTGACGGAGGATGGGCTTATGACGAGTATGAAGGACAGTGGATGGCGTGGTTCACAGCTGTTGTTGATGGAAGGAAAACAACACAGTATTCATATCCAATGAGCACGAATCCTGAGAAACGGGAATGGGTTGAGATAACTGATGAAGAATTCCTTGACATGGAAAGCATACTTGATCTTGAAGAATTCAGAAAAGGAGATGTTCCAGAAGAAGTAGCAAGAAGAAGGAACCAGCATGTAGAAAGATTAGAGGATCTAGCTGGAGCTAAGATCTTCCCTAATTTAGAGGATATTGTAACGGACAGGCAGCCTATGCCTAGAGTTGAAACAATATCAGATGTTCTTGCTTCGATTTCTGGAAGAGAGGTAACTCCTGAAGTTTACAGAACAGTATTCTCCAGTATATATGAAGGACCAGAGCAATTGACAGGAGAACAGATAGCCAAGATCGAGAGCGAAGGGCTTGCATACAATATGGTCTCTCCTGAAAATTTCTTCAAGATATTTGGATATGATCTTGGAGATGGTAAGAGAGGTGCAAAAGCTGTTGTCTTTATTGACCATAACAACCAGCCACATGTATTGTTCCTTCCTGAACCCGAAGGGGTCTTTGGAGATTTCGATCGTACAATATTCCATCATCGTGACGCAATAAGCACAATGTTCGGAATAGATTATCAAGATATACTTGGAAATCCTGATTTCATGTCGAGGTTGATTGGATTACAGTTTACTGCTGAGCAAGATCCGCAAACAGGCGAGTGGAAGATGACTGTGATGCAGCATTCTTCTGAATTCCTGCCAGAACAGATACATATGGGTCTGTCTATGAGAGAAGAACTGGTCACAACAGCAGAGAACGAAGCTCTGAAACGGATTCCGTTATCTATTTGGAAAGATCTAACTGAGATCGACAGGGGAGATATGTATATTGTCTCTGAAGATGGTTCTCCAGTACTACCTTTCCCAAGACATATTAGGAATGAACTGCAGGCAACTGAAACTTCTCAACGAGAACAGGCAGAAGCGGTAGAGCAGGTACCTGCTGCTGAAATCAAAAAAGCAGTCTCTATCGAAGAAGTTCCAAGAGTGGAACCGCTTGACATGAAGAAAGTGATTGCTGTTGATGATACTGTGGCAGAATTGAGAAAAGCTGTTGATGGCGGATGGTTCTATACACCTGAGAGAGGATGGGTTGCGTGGCGCAGCCAGTATGATGATGAAGGAGAAATATTTTTTCAGATAAAAGATCCTCTTCTAGATGAGGACCATCTAAGAAAGTGGGACTTTGTTCCTTCAATCGTCTTTAGAGGTATTGAAGAAGCTGCAGAGCAGGAGCTTGGCAGGAGCGAAGTTCCAGAGGATGTCGCACGTTTTAGGAATGATGTTGTCAACAAGATTTCCAAGGATACTGGAATAAACCTGTTCCCGACTTTAGAAGAGATTGCAAAAGGAACAAGAAGAACTCCTGTTGAATTAGAATCTTTAGAAGATGTTATCCGAGCTGGAATAACAGAAGAAGTTCCATTGCAAATATACCGCTTGGTTCCATCCAGGAACTATCTTGGACCAGAACTTCCAGAAGATTTACGGGAAGCGATGCAGAGAAATGCTATTGCTTATACAAAAATCACAGATGATAATTTCTTAGAGATATTCAGATATGATTTAGGTTATGGCCGGCGCGGTGCAAAAGCAATTGTTAAGATTGATGCAAATAATGCTCGATTTGGATTGTTTTCAGTAGAGCCTGAGGAATATTTTGGATTTGCAGAAAGAACATTCATCCATCACAGAGATCTTATAAGCACTCTAACTGGAGTTGATTATGAAGAGTATAGAACAAGTAATTTTGGTCTTTCTAATATAGTTGGTTTTGAACTGGTTGCAGAGCAAGATGAAACTGGTGAATGGAGGATAACTGAGATTGATATTACATCAGAGTTTCTTGTTTCTCAGATGACTAGAGGTATTCCTCTAAGAGAAGATGTCCTTCGCGCTCTTGAGAATGAACTTTTGAAAAGGATTCCGTACAAATATTGGGAGAATGTAAATATAATAACTGGCACTGGTCTAACACTTGAGACTCCGCAGATGAGATCTGTCAGAGTTCCGCAGTATTCTAGATCATTAAGAGTTGAGAAAAGAGAGGTTGATGCTGAACTGTTGATGGAAGCAGCAGAGGTAAAGAAAGCTGTCTCTATTGAAGAAGAAGCACCAACGCCTGGTTTAAGTTCTGAGGATATTGCTTGGTTGGCTTCTAGTGTAAAAGGCAATATTGCCCGAACCCCGATCCCAAGCCTGACTGCGCAGGATATTGAAAAAATCCAGATCCGGGTGAAGCTTATGCCTGAGCTTACTTTGGATGAGATATTAGAACAAACATTCTACCAGCAGCCAGCTGATGTGATTGCGCGAATAAAGTTCATCATGACATTGCCTAACAATCTTCAGGATTTGAATAGTTTGATATTTGCTCTTGAAGAGCCTGTGGCAAAAGTCTCAGAAGCACTGAGAGAGCAGGGACTTCCTGAAGAGAAAGTCAATGAAAGAATAGAAACTTTCCTCACATACTTATCAAGGGATATTGGAAGAATATTGCGTTATGCTGACAAGAACAAAATCCTTTCAGATTCAGAGAGGGAGAATCTTGCCTCTTTGAAAGAGACACTTGACAAGCCACTTGAGCAAGCTCCTGCAACTATCACAACAAGAAGACTTTCGTGGCCTGCTAGAGCTGGGCTATGGATTGCAAAAACAGCAATGCCCTTCCCAATCGCAACAGTAACAAATGCGATCAATTATGGGCGGTATGCTCCAGCATATCTTGCATTCGACCTTGCACAGAGAGCAGCCTGGTTATCTTTGTTTGGTGTTGGTGCGATCTGGGCACCATTTGCTTCAACTATCTCGAAATATCTGACAGATAAGCTAATTTCACAACCATGGCCAAAAGCTTTGATTGCTCCTATAAATTTAGGTACAGTTGTCGCACTGACAATTGCAACTAGACTTAATTTTGGTCCGGGGCCTGCATTTGCAGTACTTGGAATAACAACAGGTTTGGCTACACTAGGAGTTGCTTTTGAAAGACTTGCAGGTAAAGTTCCGCGAGCTCAGGTCGAGCAAGGAGAAGCACAAGCAGTAGAAGTTGCAAAAGCAAAGCCAAAATCTTTTGTTGGAAGAACATTAAGATGGCTGTTCCCGTTCAATCATGTAAGATATAAGAATGAAGGATTAAGATATCTTGTTCCGAATATATTATATAGAGCAGCACTGACATTCCTGTTAGGTCCTATAGGATTCCTGTATTCTGGATATGCAGAGAGAAAGGCGACTGTACAAGCAGAAGCAGAAGAACGTAAGCCTACAGTTGAAGAGCCTGCTCCAGCTGAAGCCAAACCTTCGTTGAGAAGGCGTGTGATGAACTATCTGTTCCCATCGCTGAATACCAAGGAAAATCTTAGAAATTATGGATGGTCGTATCCTGTATTTGATCTGACATATAGAAGCATACTCTGGTATGTGACTGGCTCTCCATTGGCTTTTGTAATTGCTCCTGGCGCTACAAGGTTTGCGAGATTTGCTGCGAACAGGCTCGGCAGATATATCCTCCCTCCAACAAGAGCGCCTATCGAGTTTATCGAGGCTGCTAAAGTGGTTGAAATCCCTGTAGCCATAGATCTTGGTACTGCTGAATCAAAAACACAAGAATTTTACCAAAGGTTAGACGAGCTTGGCAAGATCGAAGCTTTAGTAAGAGCTGATCTGGAAAGAGAATTACTTATTGATGCAACTGAGAATGAAAAAATTCTGATAAATGCACTTGGATCTGATGATGCTAATATCGTGACCCAAGCGATTGAACTTCTTGGACTGATCCAGAGCAAAGACGCAGTTGATACATTGATCCAACTCCTTAGGAGCGATGATCTGATGGTTGCGATCTATGCAAAAGATTCATTATCAGTCATTAAAGATAAATTTTCTGATGATATGGCATTGATCACTAGAATCAATGATGAAATTAATAAATTTGATCTGAGACAAAAGCAAATTATCCGAGATGCTGATGGGTTTGTATCTGAAGAACGAAAAACCACTGTTAATAAAATAATAGAAAATATAGATGTCACCAATCCTATTCTTGCTTCGAGGTTAGGTATTATCTATCAGGATATACTTGAATTAGAACAGGATATCCGGAGTACTTCTTGGCAGGATGAAACCCTAAGAGAAACTCCTCCTTCTGGTTTAGAGGAGATTGTAGGTGTTGCTGAGAAGAACCGTGTCCTTGAGGGCTTTGTCGGAAGGCAGAAGAGGCCTAACAATCTATTCTATGTTGATTTCAGTCTTTCAAAAGAACAGATGGAGCAGAGAGCGAAATTGCTTGATAAACTATACAGAGTGTATCAAAAGGCTTCCTCTACAGAAAGAACGCAGATAGAAGCTGTGATCAATAACCTGTTTAATATCGAAGTGATCCCAGATGAGGTCCAGGAATATTTTGACTACATAGAGAATCATGAAGCAACACAATTCTCAGAAGGAGCTGAGAACAAGAACTTTATTTTCCTTGACGCTGATATGAACGGCAGGGTCTTCAAGATATCAAAAGAGAGGCATGATATTGATTTCACTTCACTTCTGAAACTTATGCGAGATATGCATACTGTTGCAAAATCTTTGAATGACGAGCTTGAGATCGAGGCTAGGATAACTTCCAAACGGACTGAGAAGCAAACAGTGAAGATCCAAACTATATTTGATGACATGATAATATACAAAGACAAGGATGGGAATTACAAACGTCTTATCAGACAAGAGTTTGCTCCAGGGGTTTCTATAAAAGAAATGGATCCAAAGATCAAGAACAATCCTCGGTTCAGAGCTGCGTGGTCAGCGTTCCTTCAGAAAGTCGAGCAAGGAAGGGAGACTGATGGCTTTGTGCTTGACATTTCAGACTCTGATGCTGGCGGAGGACCGTCAAGAGGAAAAGTATACAATACTGGAAATATATTCTTCACAGAAGTTGACGGTAAATATGTATTCTCAATAATTGATCCTGATGTGTTCGATACAGTAAGAGGCGAGCATAAGTTTGATGCAAAAGAATACTGGCGAGTAAGAGGTATTGCAGGACTTTCACGCACATTAAAGACAAGCGTAACAAATATGGCTCGGAAGTACTGGGTCGAGCCATGGCAGAGGCATTATACTAACTCTGAGATCAGAAAATCTCCAACAATACTGTCTTCAGAAAGTATTTATGCTGAAGTTGAAATTGAAGCTCCAGTCGAGGAAGAAGTTATAGAAAGGCTTGAAGAGGACGCGCAGATCAAGAAAGCAGTATCAATCGAACCTGAAACAGCAATTGCTCTTAGTTCTGGAGGTATAGTCGCTGTATTACTTCTGCTTGGAGTGTTCTCTGGAATTATGAAAGATCTTCGCCTTGCGATGTTCCCTGAAAGCAGAACAGACAAATTAATAGAGCTTCTGATGTCTGACGACTACGAAGACCAGAAGTATGCACAGCAAAGGCTGGAAGTTCTTGGCCGCACAGATTCGAGATTCCTTGCAGGCATTTTGGAAAATCCTGATTTTTCTGAAGCATATCCTTATGTTCTCAATATCATACAGAAAAACATTCCTTACCTTATGACTTCCGAGGCTTTGCAAAATGTCCGGCCCTTAGTGGATATATTAAATGATCCAGTTTATGAAGATCTGCATCTTTCTGCAGTGTACGCCTTGACCAGTATCGGCAGACGGGCTGAAAAAGAATATATGGAAGATGCTATCAATCCTTTGCGCACGTATTGGCTGGAGAATAAAGTCCCAAGCGAACTTGGAGA
>JAHWHI010000030.1 GCA_019323355.1 Candidatus Woesearchaeota archaeon
GCAAAGCTTGCAAATATCCACGATTTCATCATGACACTTCATAAAGGCTATGATACAATGGTGGGAGAGCGTGGAGTGAACCTATCTGGCGGCCAGAAACAGCGGCTCTCGATAGCAAGGACAATACTGAAAGACCCAAAGATAATCATACTTGATGAGGCGACATCATCCTTAGATTCAGAAAGCGAGCTGAAGATCCAGGAAGCTCTGGATAATGTCACAAAAGGAAGAACGACAGTGATAATCGCTCACCGTCTGTCAACAATAAAGAATGTAGACAAGATTGTGGTATTAAAGGACCATACGATTGCAGAAATCGGATCTTTTGACGATCTTATGAAAACTAAAGGAACGTTTTACAACTTTTACCAGGCGCAGTTTGGCAGGTCAAAATTGGCCCAGGCACAGGCCCAGATCCTTAATCAAGAGATACAAAAGCCTGCCACAAACTTATCAAAACTTCCCCAATCCAGCACAAAATGAAACAAATATTGACAGAAGCAAAAGCAGAACATTTTCTTTCTAGATTTAAACTGCCGATCGCCCAAAGCCAGCTTGTCCAAAACCAGGAGCAGGCACTTCAATACGCAAAAAAGATAGGATACCCTGTTGTGCTTAAGCTCATATCAAAAGAAGTTCTGCACAAGACAGAGGCGCACGGAGTGCGTGTTGCAGACGATCAATTCTCTTTGATCCGCGAGTTTGATTCGTTGTTGAAAGTTGCCAAGAGATTGGGTGTGAAGCTTGACGGCATTCTGGTTCAGGAGCATGTTCCTGGAAGAGAGGTCATCATAGGAATAAAAAAAGACCCGATATTTGGTCATGTGATAATGTTCGGTCTTGGCGGGATATTTGTAGAGATACTGAAAGATGTAACTTTTAGGGTTTGCCCGATAGATGACAAGGATATTGAATCCATGATCTCAGATTTGAAGGCAAAGCAGGTTCTTTATGGAGTTCGGGGAGAGAAACCAATTAATTTCAAGCTCCTTAAGAATACCCTTTCCATAATTTCCAAGATTCCAAAGAAAAATCCCAACATCGAAGAGTTAGACATAAATCCTATGATCCTGAATGAGAAGTCTGGAAAGATCGCTGACGCAAGAATCATCTTATCTTGATCTTTTTACTTTGTTATACTTGACAAGCTGCGCAATAGATTGGACAGCATTCTCAGGGAATGTAAAGCAGGGAACCCCTTTCTCCTCTAATGAACGTTTGATCAGGTCGCTGAAATCTCCTCCTGTCATTATCACGACCATTGGCTTGATTTTTTTGTCATTCAGTCCAGTTATCACGTCAACAACATCAGTTGTCAGGAGAGGGACTTGTGCCAGGAGTATTACAGCAAGGATATCTATATTCTTGTCAGTTATACATTGATTAAGCGCGAGTTTATATCTTTCTGTGGTTGCATCACCAATAACGTCAATAGGATTTCCAATGATTGCATTTTTAGGCAAAGATTTGACAAGATTAGTTTTTGTCCTTGCTGACATCTCTGCCATTCTAAGTCCATATTTATAGACTGCATCAGCAGTCATGATCCCATAACCCCCTCCATCTGTGATGATCTGCACCCTATCTCCTTTTGGAGGAAAGCAATTTTCAAATATCCTTGCATAGTTGAACATCTCTTCCACAGAATTGGCAATGATAATGTTTGCCTGTCTGAACACTCCGTGATACACTTCAGCTTTTCCAGCCAGGCTTCCAGTATGGGACAAGGAAGCTTTTGCACCTGCCTCAGTCACGCCCCCTTTGATAGCGATGATTGGTTTTTTACGTGCCACCTTTTTTGCGGTCTCTAAAAACTTCTTGCCATTGCTGATGCCTTCGAGATAGAGACATATAACTCTTGTATCTTTATCTTTGCCCATATATTCTAGAATATCAGATTCATCTATGGTTGTGGCATTCCCGTAACTTACAAACTTAGCAAATCTTTGCCCCTGTTTTGTAGAGTAATCAAGGACAGCAGAACCCACAGCTCCTGATTGAGTAATGAACGAGATCCCTCCTGGTTTTGGACGCGTCATCCGATTGCGGGGGAGGAACACAGTATCCTGTTTAGTCCTTGCATCCAGGACTCCTAAGCAGTTCGGTCCGATCATCCGCATCCCATACTTTTTGATTTTCTCTTTAAGTTGTTCTTCTAGTTTTTTATTCCCTATCTCCTTAAATCCCGCAGATAAGATCAGGATGTCCTTTATTCTTTTTCTTGCACAATCATCGATGACTTTGAGTACAAGGTTTGAAGGAACAGCAATAACAGCAAACTCGATTCTATCTTTGATCTTTGTGACAGACGGATAGCAGACCTTGCCAAGGATCTCTGTTGCATTTGGATTCACGATAAATATCTTCCCTTTGTATCCTCCGTCAACAAGATTCTTGAAGACCACATGCCCGACTTTCTGGGGATCTTTAGATACGCCAATTATGGCTACAGATTTAGCTTTGAAAAAATTATCGAGATTCATCTTACACCAGGCAGATCTTTGGAGGATCTTTCATCAATATTTCCAGTAGTTTTATCAAATTCTTAATATCGTCGAAATTTGCAATAGTTATTGTGGAATGCATATTTCTTACAGGAACTCCGACAACTGTTGAAGGGACTCCTCCGCGAGACATCATAATCTTTGTCGCGTCTGTTGTGCCTCCTTCAGCAACTTCTTCTTGGAGAGGGATCTTATGTTTCTTCGCTAATGATATAATGTGGTCATTGAGGCACTTGTTCGCTATCATCTCACTGTCCATGATTGTAACATTCGGTCCTTTTCCCAGAATTATCCGGTTAGGATCCTCAGCATCAGTGGCAATTGTTACATCAACAGCAACACCCCAGTCAGGATTGATATCATAGACAGAGGTCTGCGCTCCGTACAATCCAACTTCCTCCTGTACTGTAAAGACATAGTATAGATCTTGGTCTACTTCTGTCAATTGCTTGGCAACTTCCAGCAGAACATAACAGCCAATCCGATCATCCAATGCTTTGCACGAGAATACTTTTTCGTTCCCAAGTATCAGGAATTCACTTTTTGGTACAATATAACATCCAGTTGACACGCCTAGCTTATCCAGTTCTTTTTTATCAACACCAGTATCAATGTAAAGATCAGATGCTTTTGGTGCATCTACAACATCATCCATGTCAATAGATTCATGAAGGTCTGTGTATGTGACAACTCCGTTCACAATATTTCCTTTTTTGGACATGATTTCTACTTGCTGTCCTACAAGGGTTATAGGATCAATGCCTCCGATCCTTGTGAAATCAATCTTCCCGTCTTCGTTGACATACTTCACCATAAGTCCGATTTCATCCATATGGGCGCTCAGCATCACCTTTGCGCCTTTACCTATTTTTCTGGCCACAAGATTGCC
>JAHWHI010000031.1 GCA_019323355.1 Candidatus Woesearchaeota archaeon
GCGGGCGGTTGCACTTTGGACATTTGTTGTTCAATTTTATTGATTCTGCAGGATCAAGACAGACATTGCAATTCCTATGCCCGTCGAAATGATATTTTCCCTCGTGGGGCCAGAATTCTATTGTCTTCAATAGTCCTGTTTTTTCTTTGATCGCTTTGAGAATGTTTTGATAGGTCAGTTTGTTGAAGTTGAATACAGTCGCTTCCCGTCCAAGACGCCAGGGCCAGAAACTGTGAAGATCTGAAAAACTGACAAGAGTATATCTGTCTAGGCTGCTTATCCTCCAGTTCATCGCAGGGTCAGAGGAAAGGCCTGTCTCAATCGCATTGATATGTTTTTCAGTATCGAGAAAACATTCTTTTATCGAGTTGAAACCCGAGCTTGCGCCAAGAGCTCCAAAGTGCGGTGTCCAGACATGCGCTGGAATCACTTCGATATCTTTTGATATCTGCTTCATCATCTCGACAAACTCTGGGCAAGGAATACCGAAGATCGGACGACCATCGTAGTCGACACGACCTCTCTTTTTCAGGGCTTCTGTTATCTGTTCAGCGACCTCAATACTTGGAGAAAGAACAACATTATGAACTTTTCTTCCTTTCCCATCCTGGGTATAGATCAAAGAAAGTTCTGTCTGGAAGACAAATGGAAAACCTGTTTTTGTCTGATATACTCCAGAACCAGCTTCGGTCTCTGTCAGCCCTTCTCTTAATTCCTCGATCCATTTTGGATGAGTGAAATCTCCGGTCCCTAGAAGATTGACACCTTTTATCTTTGCGTATTTCTCAAGGTTTTTCAGGTCCAGGCTCGTGCTTGTTGCCCTGCTATGACGAGAATGAATATGAAGGTCTGCAATGTATTCCATTCCTTCTCCGAAAAATCAAATTTATATAAATTTATTGAAACACCACGTCCTATAGAAACACAAACCTTTTTAAAGCAACTCTAGCTTCTATATAGAAATGAGCCGTAAAAAAGAAGAACAAGCACGAGAGGAGGCGATCCAGCAACAGATCAGCAGGATAAAGCTTCCAAGAGATAAACAGTGCTTTGGTATTGTCGAGAAACGGCTCGGTGCTTCTAGGATGGAGATACGTTGCATGGACGGCAGGACAAGGATATGCCGGATTCCAGGACGGATGAAAAGATATCTTTGGGTAAGAGAAGGAGATATTGTAATTGTTGAGCCGTGGGAGCACACTGGAGAAGAAAAGGGGGATGTGGTTTTCAAGTACAACAAGACGCAGGCAAATTATCTGAGGAAAAAAGGGTATCTAAGAATGCTTGAAGACTTCCAAGAATTCTAAAATGAAAAAAAAGAAAGTTGCAGCTTTTTTTGATCTTGATCATACAATAATAAGATATAATTCAGGAATCAAGTGGGGGATTGCAATGGCGCTTGGCGGAAAGCTTCCTCTAAAATTCATGGCCACAGTCTCGGTCCTAGGTCCGTTATATATCGCCCGGATTGTAAGATACGAACCGCTGATGACAATCCTTGTTAAACGCCTGAAGGGAGTTGACGCGAAGAAACACCTGAAAGATGTTCATGATTATTTTGATCCTTTGCTCAAGAAAAAATCTGTATATCCGGATATGGAAAAATTAATCAAATGGCACAAAAGCAAAGGGCATAAAGTTTTCATGATCACGCAGTCACTGGATTTTCTTGCAGACATGTTCAAGAAAAGATTATGGATCGATGATGTATATTCTACAAAAGTCGAGATTGTCGATGGCAAATTTACTGGCAAGGTTAATGTCTGCGCGAGCTACAGAAAAGATTACTATGTGAAGATGCTTGCGAAAGAGTACAACATTGATCTTGGTGAAAGCTATGCTTATAGTGACAGTGCAAAAGATGTTCCTATGTTCAAAGATGTCGGGCATCCGGTTGCTGTCAACCCAAGCCCAAGATTAAAGCAGATAGCAGAAAAAAAGAAGTGGGTTATGCTTTCTTTAAAATAGAAAACCTTATAAACATCATTCTAATATAATTCTTAAAAAAGAGGACAAGATGAAGAAGCTGAATGTTATTATCTATTCATTGATTGCTTTGATCGTTCTTATTATTATCTTCATGATTTTTGTGCAATTTGATTTCAGAGATTTTGTCCACGAGCTGGACCAGAAAAACGCTTACTTTTACAAAGAAGATGGAAGAATAAAATACGGTTTCACGAGCCCGCCTTATATTCCATTGAGTGAAGAGAAGGTAAATTCTTTGAGCACCAAAGATCTTCTTGTAGTCGAGCCATTGGGTTACAATCTGTTCTATTTCAACAAACAGGCATTAGTTGAGAAAGATATTCCAACAGTGGAGCTTGTAGAGAAAACTTACTCGAAAGATGAGGCGATCGCATTGCTCGATTCACAGAATCTTTCTTTCACGAGCAGGACAAATGTCTTTGCAGCATTAGCAGAAGAGTTTGATTCCGAGTATATTTTTGGACAGTACAAAAAAGGGAACTTTGAACCTTATCCAAACAGATTGCTGTGGAAATTCATCAAAGTCTGCCCAAAGTCGTTGACAAAATTCTTTACATTCAAGCGGGAGGTTAGTATATAATGGCAGGAGGGAAATTTAAATTCTGGAAAAAGAAAAAAGAAAAGGCTGCTCCTTATGAGAAAGAGTTTGAAAAATTTGAAAAAACTTCAGGACAGTTTCCTCAGTTCGAGGAGACAGGCGAATTCAAAGGCGCATTTGGAGAGGGAAAATCGACTTTTGGAGAGGATCTTGACAGGTTTGCAGCTCCTCCGACAACACCGCCGCCTATGGCTGCGCAGCCTATGAGAGAAGCGCCTCTTGAGACAAATGACGCTTTTATTATCAGGAAAGATATCGAAGTTATCTCAAGCAAGCTTGACGCTATCAAGTCTGCTCTTGAAAGCCTTAATCAAAGACTCGCTCATCTGGAACGTATCGCAGCAGGGGAAGAGACAGAGAGAAGAAGACAATGGTGAAAAAAGAAAAGTATCTTATTCTTCTACTTAGTGTTTTGATCATTGTTGTTGATCAGTTCACAAAGATGTTAGTAAAAAAGCTGGAGCTTGGAAAAACAATACAGCTGATCCCTGACTTTTTTAACATAACATATATCCACAACTATGGTGCGGGGTTCGGAACCTTCCAGAATTGGGGATTTGTACTGATCCTGATATCATTTGTTGCTCTAGGCTTTTCAATCTATTTTTTCTTTAAACTTAAGGATAATATCATCCTGTATCTAGACGCTCTCCTCATAGGAGGCATACTTGGAAACTTGATTGACAGGCTTGCTTATGGTTATGTCATAGATTTTCTTGATTTCATCATCTGGCCGATATTTAATGTGGCAGATATGATGATAACTACAAGTATATTCCTATTGATTATCTATCTGTGGTTCAAAAAATAAAAGAATTATCTTTTCTTTTTCTTGGTTGTTCTCTTCTTAGTTCTTTTCTTTGCTGTCTTCTTTGTTGCTTTTTTCTTTGCTGTTTTTTTCTTCTTTTTTGTTGCTTTCTTCTTTGTTGTCTTTGCTGTTTTCTTCTCTGCCTTGCCGTAGACATCAACTTTTGGAGTCTCTGATGCTGGACCAAGCTCTTTCTTGATCTGTTCTGATTTTGAAACTCCGCAAGGCTCTCCGCAGCAGGTGCATGTTTTTTTCCTGATGTTTGAGATTGAAGCGACAAAACCAAGTATCATGACTAAAAGTAGTTCTAGGTAAATAATGTTTCCTGATTTATAGTAAAACACCAGTCCAATAATTATGTTAAGGACAAAAAATAATGATAGTGCGAATGCGCCTGAAAAACAGACGATCCCTAAAACCAAGAAAATAGCCAGCCATGCAAGTTTATAATAACTGAATGCTGGAATCAAAAGGGCTGCAAGAACTATAAGTGTGATGAAATAAACAAGTTTTGCAAAATAATTTCCCCCCATAGGATTTTTGAAAATGGATTTAATATTTAAAGATTTCTGATGTTACACCATTTTGAAGTAGTGTCGACGTAGTATCTATGCGGTGATTAATGACACCTAAATAATTATAATTAAAGAAGTACAGCGTTTACAATTCCGTCCTGGCCAGGCCTGCTGGTAACTTTTGCCTTTCCTTTCTCTGTCATGATGATAGTGCCTTTTGTGATGATGTTCATACGGACGAAGTTTTTGTTTGCTTTATTCTCTGTTACTGAAGTGATCTTTGCTTTCACAGCTTTTCCGTCTTTTCCAATCAAATTGGCGAATTCAGCTTTAAGCAATTTCTGTTTTATATTTCCTGATTTTCCGCGCACTATTCTTTTCCTTGTCTTTCCAATGTTAGTGTTGCTAGGCAGGTTTCCGCTCTCAAAGAGTCTTTTCTTTCTAGCAGAATGGTATCTGCCACCGCTCGGTTTTCTCTTGCTTCTATGCTGTGTTATCGCCATATCCCTCGAAGAACGCCAATTGCTTTATAAAAGTTTCGTGCCAAATACCCTTTATTCTAGAGGGCAAGCTTTATATATGGAACCTAATTATTTCATGAAAACCAATTATTTTAATTTTTTGGGGAGGAGAAAAAATGGTTGAACAAGCAAGGCCTTTAGACGCATTGAACAGAGCACGTGACAAGCGTGTACTAGTCGACTTGAAAAACAGCAAACAGTTTTCAGGTGTACTGAAAGCATTCGATATCCACATCAATACAGTACTGGAAGATGCTGATGAGCTGGTTGACGGGCAGCCTAAAAGGAAACTTGGAACTGTCTTCTTAAGAGGAGACACAATTGTTAGCATAAGCATCCAGTAAAACAATCTAGCTGGGTGTCGCAAGCATAAAATCATGATCTAGACAGGTTTGAAAATGGTAAAAGGAACTCCAGCAAAAGGCAAGCAGAGCAAAAGGAAGAGCCATATACATTGCAGACGGTGCGGGCAGAGATCTTTTCACGCTACTAAGAAGAAATGCTCTAGCTGTGGATACGGAGCTACTGCAAAGCTTCGAAAATATAACTGGCAGAATTTCTGATCAGAAAACGTCCATATTCTTTTATTATTAGCCTTACTTAATCAAATACTTATCATATATAGTTTTCCTTCATTCTACAGATAGTTTTTTAAATAAAACCTAAATATCAATAATTCGCACCGCGGGGGTGCCGGAGCGGTCAAACGGGACAGGCTTAGGACCTGTTGGCTTAGTGCCTACGTGGGTTCGAATCCTACCCCCCGCATTTTTGTTTTAATCCTCGCTGACAGGCCTTATTTCGTATGGAGATTTATTAGGGGGATTTATAAATAAAACCCCTTTGGTGTACGAAATATTAAATCCCAGATTTAACGGCCAAATTCCCCTCCCAAATTCCGGGTGGGCAGAGGAATTTTATTTATAAAGGAGGCAAAATGGAGGCATTTTTTCCACTGACCAATAACAACTTTGCAAAACTGCCAAAACCGCGGAATTCGGAGGATATAGGCGTTTTGAGTGATATTTTCGCTTCTACAGTATCTAAATGTTTATAAATCAAACTTCACTTCTAATAGAGTAAGTATTAGCGATAATGCTCTAAACAACTACATTGACAAAGACA
>JAHWHI010000032.1 GCA_019323355.1 Candidatus Woesearchaeota archaeon
AAGACAAAAGCAGCCTTCTCATCAAAGCCAAAAAAGAACATTTCCCTGAATCTCAAGAAAATAAAAGAAAGATTTAAAGATGTAATCATTGATACGCCCATATTATTGGTAATTAAAGTAGAGAAAGAGGAGATAGTGGTTCACAATTACGGCGAGATCTTGTTCAAGACCTGTAAGGACATGGACAAGATGAAACGCATTGCTGACCAAATATATTCAACAAAATGAAAATATCTGTAATAATTCCAGTACATAACGAGGAAGCTATTATCGGGAAGACTATCAAAGCAATCAAGAGGTGTCCTCCTTCAAACAAAGAGGTACTTGTTATCCTAAACGGATGCACTGACCATAGTGAAAAAGTTGCAAAATGGGCTGGCGCAGATGTATATTCTCTGCGTGTCGGCAATGTTTCTCGCGCAAGAAACACAGGTGCAAAAAAAGCAAAAGGAAACATCTTAGTTTTCCACGATGCAGACACTTTAGTTTCAGAAAATTATCTTCAAGAGATATTGAAAGCTGTCGAAGAAGGATATGCCTATGGATGTGCTCGACAGATCCCAGAGACAAAAAATTTCTGGTACGGTCTAGTCGTGAAGATTGCGAACAAAGCCAGTAGAGAGAACAGGATATTCCACGGAAATTTTTTTATAACAAAAGATTTGTTCGGAAGATCTGGAGGATTTAATCCAGAGATTAAAAGATTTGAAGATACTGACCTGTCAAAAAGATTAAGAGGGAGAGGCATGTTCAAATATATCACAAAAGCTTGGATTAGGCCCTCTGAAAGAAAGTTCAAGAAGAATGGATATTTTAACTCATTTCTGAGTTTGGTGATAGCTGGAAGAAATAAAAAAGTGTTCAAAACAAAATGAAAGGTTTACTTTTAATTTCAGGCGGCCACGACTCAGTCGTGGCAGGATAGATGATGTAGCAAAAAGGGGTAGAATTAATTGCAGTACATTTCTCGAACAAGCCATTTACTGACGAGAAACCCCAGCAACTAGCAGAAAATTTGCTGAAAAAGATAGGTGTGGAAAAACTTTATATTGCAGACCATGGATTCTCACAGGCAGACTTTCTGAAACATGCAGAACACAAATATATCTGTATCTTCTGCAGGCGGATGATGCTGCGTGTTGCTGAGAAAATCGCAGAGAAAGAAGGCTGTGATTTTTTAGTAACCGGAGAAAACCTCGGACAAGTCGCTAGCCAGACCTTGGATAATCTATCTGTGACAGACTCTGCGATCAAGATCCGCATAGTACGTCCTCTCCTTGGGATGGATAAAAGAGAAATCATAGATATTGCAACTGAAATAGGAACATTCGAGATATCAAAAGAACCTTCTATCTGCTGTAATGTCGTGCCAAAACATCCTGTCACCAAATGTAACATAGAACGAATAGAGGAGCAGGAAGCAAAAATTGATATCAAGAGACTGCTAGACGAGAGGATGAAAAATTTAAAGATCAAAAAGCTCTAGTTCTCTTCCACAATTCATTTATGGCATGATCTGCTATTGGTTTTAAGTTTAAAATATCTTCTTCATTGTATTTTATCAATAAATCTAAAAAACGCTCTTCATGAGTCACGCACCACATCTTCCACAGTTCAACAGCATTATGCCCTCTAAGACACTCTAGTTCTTCAGGCCTGGTTATGCCTAGCTGCTTCTCGATCTCCTTCAGACCGCCGTTCAATCCGATCTTTGCGCACACATGCCGCAGATCAATATGGGGCATATCAAGCTTGAACCCGAAATATTTCTGCAAAATAGGAACATCAAAAGATCCTCCGTTGAATGTGACCAGGATCTTATGCTTCTTCAGTTCATCCAATAAAATCTCTCTCTGCATGTTCTGTCCTTTCACCATTATTTTTGTATCAATTCCGTCAAACAAGCCGACCACAGTGATATTATCATTCCGGTGTCCAGTTTCAATATCTAAGTAAACCATTTCATCCTTGAAATGATTATACAGCCGCCATTGATGGACAGACGGGATTTGCTCTGCAAAATACGCCATATTCTCAACTTCAAGATTCTTCTCTGCTTTTTCTAGCTGTGCATCATAATAATATTTTTTCTGCTTTGAAATGCCTGGTACTTCTTTGGCATCCAGAAAATCAGACCAGGTATGTATGCCAGCTTTCCAGAAGTTCTTCTCCATCTGCTCTCTTATGTTCTTGAGGAAGATAAAGCTGTTTCTGATCATACCTTTTGGAGAAAGTAAATCCTATATAAGTACTATGGAGGACTGTCCAGTGGCCAGTGGAAAAGTTTATAATATACTTCAAAATAAAGCATGGTATGAAATGCGAAATCTGCAATAAGACAATTGCCACGACATTCCTGAAGAAGATTTTGGGCACGTATATCAAGAAAGGAAAGAAAAAATATGCTGTCTG
>JAHWHI010000033.1 GCA_019323355.1 Candidatus Woesearchaeota archaeon
AACTAGATGGAGATAGGGAACAATGTTGAAGAGAAAGATTAGCAAGGAAAAATATGTTATTGCTGCGTTCATAACAGCTGCAATATTCTTCATGGGATTTTTTTTAGGCCTGGTTGTTGAGAATAAAAGGGTTGATCTGATGACAGATCTCTACCAGGAGCATACTGTAGCTTTTTCAAGCTCGCAGATGCAGTACGAATATCTGAACGAATTCATAAATAATGAAACATGTGATAGTGTGTTCGAGACATATTACACTAGCCTGGAGGACCTTGACAAGACCCAACGGCGGCTTGAAGATTATTCTAAGAATGAGAAGATCAACCATAAGCAGTTTGACTTGCTCAAGAGAGAGTATCTCCTGGCAGAAGTCAAGTTCTGGCTCCTTGCAAAGAAGATAAAGGACAAATGCGACTCAAACATGGTTCCATTGCTGAACTTTCACGCACCAGCAGAAGAATGTCCAGATTGTGACGAGCAGAGCTTTGTCCTGAGCTACCTGAAGAAGAAGTTCGGCCAGAAACTCCTGATATTTTCCTTTAATCTCAAGGATATAAATGAGCCAATGGTCAACATCCTTAAACTGTCCTATAATGTCACAGAACTGCCGACAATCATTGTGGACGATCAGAAGTTTCATGGCTTTAGCATCAGGGATGATCTTGAGCCTGCAATCTGCTCAAGATTGATAGATCCTATCGAAGACTGCCAACTATTACTAGAAAAAAATGAACTGGCAAAGAGTTAAGCAGCAATGTAAAGAGAACTATTTTCTTTTTCTAATACTTCTTTTGTTTTTTCTCATCTGGGCAATGCTTTATTCATACTTTTCCCAGCCATTCTGGGACAGTGCTGTCTATATCAGCAATGCAAAGAACCTTTTCTCTGGAGGAGAAATAGCATATTGGGAGTCAGTACGGCCAATAGGATGGCCAATTATTCTTGGAGTTTTCTGGAAATTGGGAGCAAACCTTCTGGTCGCAGGTAAGATCCTAGAGCTTTTATTCTCATTGGGGATAATCTCTTTTGTATACTTGATCTCAAAACAATTGTTCAATAAAAAGATAGCAAACATAGCAACAGTCATCATCGCTTTCAATTCATTATTCATTTTCTGGACATTCAAGCTCTACACAAGCATTCCAGCAACCTTCTTTTTTATTCTGGCTCTTTACTTGTTCATCAATAAGAAATATTCATATTCCGGAATCTGCTCAATAGCAGCGATACTGATAAGATATCCTCTGTTGTTCCTGATATTTGCACTAGAACTATCTTTGATATATACATTTGTCAAAGCAAAGAAGAGATCACTCAAGCCATTTATTTACTTCAATCTACCAATTTTAATAGGAGCCATCCTGTTCATGGCATTTAATTTTTACAAGTATGAAAATTTCCTCTCACCTATCCTCGAGGTGATCAACTCGACTGGCTGGGGCTCTTCACCAATGATATTTGCAAATACTCCCTGGCTGTACCTTGGTTCGTTTGCAATATTTCTGCACATTATGCTTCCATTTCTAATCTATGGGATTTATTTGACATTCAAACAGAAAAAGATCAAGAACAAGCAAGAACTGATTTTATATATCATACTGCCAATGGTCATCCTTTATGCTTTCTTCCAGACAGTCTCGATGAAGGATGAAAGATACATACTTCCGCTTCTACCCTTGATAGCAATCATAGCTGCTTTTGGCCTATCAAAAATCCGGTTCTCGGTCCGAGAGGTTCTTCTTGTTCTTTACGTCGCAACTTCGATCATCATTTTACTAATGCTTCCAGCAGGCCACCATATATTCTTTCCAGAAGCAAGCCAGAACCCAGCAATCTTAGAAAGGTGTCCCCTAGACGCAAAAATCGCTTCAACAACTCCGATAGCAGCAGTCTACTGGAATGATTACTTTCCGTACTTTTTCAACACTCCAGAAGCAACAGCCCGTTTTACAGAGGCACTTCCAAATATACAATGTATATTCCACACCGGATGCGATTTCACAGGTGAGTTTCCAGAGCAGATGATCCTTGAGGATTATGAACTTATATTCTCAGACGAATCATACTGCAAGAATAAGATATATGCAAGATTTACTTCTTCTTGATTTTGATAAAATCCCCGAGTGTGAAATCTTTTCCAGCGCTCTTCTCTAGCTCGAACTTTTCTTCCGAGACAGCCTGTATCAACCGCACTCCCAGCCTGTTCTGTAACTTTCGCGCCAATTTCAAGGAAGGTTTCAGATGTCCTGTCTCGAGCTTGCTGATCACAGATTCTTTTTCAGCGACAAAACGTGCAAAATCCTGCTGGTCCATCTTCTTTTTCTGCCGCGCCCGAAGGAGTATTTGAGGATAATCCTTGACAACCTCTTCGACAACTTCCTCTTTCTCAGGCATATGAAGCGTAGCCACTTTCTCTTTATTAGAATCTCTTACCTCGACTTTAACTTCTCCCAGCACTCTGCCAAACTTGCTACAGTTTCTGCATACTTTCATTAAAGTTCCTTCTATCTTTGTCTTGAACAATGTAGAATCTCTTCCGCACATATCACACGAAGCCATTTTAACCTTCAATAACCTTGATAATGACTTTTCTCTGCCTCGGTCCGTCTAGGTCAGC
Organism: Candidatus Woesearchaeota archaeon; assembly: GCA_019323355.1. GTDB lineage: Archaea > Nanobdellota > Nanobdellia > Woesearchaeales > WJKV01 > JAGLWF01. The sequence goes on from JAHWHI010000033.1 coordinate 2,618, forward strand.
GAACATGATAGCTTGCCAGGTCCCAAGCATTAATTCCCCGTTTTTGATGGGAATAATTTGAGACGGACCAATTATTGAAGCTTTTATGTGGGCAGCAGCATTATTATCCACCTGATCGTGCTTCCATTTTCCGCTAGGGATTAGTTTCTCCAGGCAGTTTAATATATCGTCACAGACAGCAGGATCATGGTTCTCATTGATCATGATCGCTCCAGTCGCATGTCCTGTATAGATGCAACAGACACCTTCTCTTATATTATGGGTATCCACAACCCTTTTTACATCTGAAGTTATGTCTATTAGCTCTTGCTTTTTATTGCTAGAAACAGTAATAGTCTCCATAGTCTCAATGTATTATATCTTAAGCATCTTTAAATGTTTTTCTGTTCAAAGCATTAACTTTAAATACACTCTTTTTCTAGTCTCCTTAATGGCAATAATTATTGTGACTGGAAGTGTCTGCTCTGGCAAGACAACATATGCAAAGAAGTTCGCAAAAGATAAAGGCTATACCTACATCGATGTGAACAAGATAATCGAGAACAATAAGAAAGCAATAGGTGCCAAATACAACAGGAAAGACAAGTGTTATGATGTTGATACAGATAAGCTCAATAAACTTCTTATCGCGCGGATAAGACAGGCAAAAAAGGATAAAGAATCTCTTGTCATTGATTCCCATCTTTCACACTATATCCCAAAAAGATATGTTGACAAGTGCATTGTGACTAGATGTCCTGACTTGAAGAAACTGAAAATCAGATTGCAGAAAAGGAATTATCCAAAACAGAAGATCGAAGACAATCTAGAAGCAGAGATCATGGAGACTTGTCTGCAGGATGCCATTGCTTTTGGCCATAAAGTTAAGATTATTGACACTTCTAAGAAAATAAATAAAAAATAAATAAGTAAAGATGAAAACAGTTGCGATTATTGGGGGAGGCCCTGTTGGATGTCATACTGGAAAGCTTCTGGCTAAAGCTGGGTTCGATGTTCATATTTTTGAAGAGCACAAAGAGATCGGAAAACCAGTCCAATGCACAGGGATAATCTCAAAGAATCTCAAGCAGATCATCCCTGTAGACAAATTCCTAATCAACAAAGTTACAGGAGCA
>JAHWHI010000034.1 GCA_019323355.1 Candidatus Woesearchaeota archaeon
GCATGAAAGATCTTGACAAAGAGATAACAGACATAGAATACGAATTAATTTTAAAGACAAAAGACATGAAAGGCGCTGTCAAAGGCATGAAAGACAAGTCCTTGAATTATATTGGATAAACTTTTTATATTCTAATCTTTATTCTCATCCATGGCAAAAAATATTATTTTTGATCTTGAGCAGACCCTAATATGGGGTGTTAATCCTATGTTCAGGTTAAAGCATCCTGAAGCAGAGGAAGTATTGGGAAGAGCAAGAAGGGATTTTAATACAGTTACGCTATGGTCATTTGCATTTATGAAGGAAGTTCTCGATGCTGTCCGAGAATTAAAATGGGCTAAATATTTTGATGGGGTAATAGCTTGTGAAGTGATATCAGAGGAGGAACAGGCTAGTTTAGGATTGAAAGAGCGTGTAAATACAACGTTATGTTATTTCAAAGATGGGCAAGAGACTGGCAGGACAAGATTCCCATTAGACTCTGGAACAAAAGAATTGTCAATGCAGGGAGATCCTTCTGAATATGTTCTGATAGAAAATATGCCAACATACGGGAGACCTAAGGATCGTGTGATTGAAACCATACCTTTCCAAGGGCAGAAGTGCGATCTGATTGGGCCTTACGAGAAAGCTTTGAAGATGTTTGGATAAACTTTAAATACTCTCATTCTTGGTTCTATTCTATGGAAGACCAACAAATACTGGACATCTGCAAGAAAAAGCCAGTGATGGAAGCACAGATATTTGATGTAGACAAGATAGTGATAGCAGACTGGCCTATTTTGAAGTGCAAGTTCGGGTGCGACACCTATGGCAAGAACTGGACCTGCCCGCCGCATAATGATATCACACCAGACAAAGCAAGAAAGATAATCAAGGATTACAAGAGAGCGATCTTGCTTCAGTTTGACTCAACTGATTACAAAAAAATATACAATATCTTACTATCAATAGAGAAAGAGCTTCTAAATAATAATTTCTACAAAGTGTTCGCACTGTCAATGGGCTACTGTCCGTTGTGCGACAAATGCACAGTACCTAATCCGTGCGCCCATCCGGAATTAAAAAGACCGCCGATGGAAGCCATAGGCATTGACGTGTTCAAGACTTTAAAGAACATTGGCATTGAACTCAAGATTCTAGAAAAAGGAGACAAATACACACCTTATTGCATGATTCTACTGGATTAGATGACACTTATTTCTATCTGATGTGGATAACCATAATTAGGTTTGCATAAAGAACTGTCTGTTTCACAGGCGACTTTCACATTAAACCTATAAGTTATACCTCGTCTGGAACCTGTAGGCGCGCGCATAGGAATGCTGATGATCCGTTTCTCTTTGTCTTCCAGATCATAAGGCCCTAATTCTGGTATAAAGAATTTCTCAGTATTCACACCAGGATCAACAACAGCTTTTGTCTCTGTGTCAATCGCAGAATCAAACGATATATAGACAGTAAACACTTCTTTGAAACCCATGTAATTGTTCAATCCCAATCCAAATATATAGCTCTCTCCTCGTTTAAGCTCTGCAGAGAATATTGGCAAAACTACTTTGGAAGTCGTCTGTGTCAGCTCTCTCATTATCTGCTGTTTTGCTTGCTGTTCGACAATACCTGTTATTATATCAAGCTCTTCTTTTTCCTGCAGAAAGAATGTAGTTGCAAGAACAAGGCATGCAGTTGCAATTATGATTATGACAATAAAATTAACAGTCAACCGTAGAGCTCCTTTCTTGTTCATTTTACATTCACATATACTTTGTATAATCCGCCGTAGAGATCTGTACTTCCACTGCATCGGACTCCGATATTAAAGACATAGGTCCATCCATCAGTCGCACCAGAACCTGCGCGTATAGGCACTGCTGCAACTTCACGTTCATTCTTCTCGATCTTATAGTCTGACTTTGGGAAGTGCCATGTTGCCATCATTTGAGGGTCAAGGTTCATCTCTTCGCCTTTATCATTGACAGCAGTATCATACTGTACAAGAAGCTCAAAATCATCAGAACTGCAAAGTTTCGGGTCGTTCTTTATTCCGACAGCAAAAGTAGCGACCTTGTTCCTTTTGATATCCATTACAATATCAGGGATGATGACCGGCTCTCTTCCAGTAATAAGAAGCTCATTTATCCTTTGCTGGACTTCCTCATTCACCTGTCCTGTGAATTCTTCTCCGCCAGAGAATATCATTGTGAAGATATAGATGCCGAAGATAAATGTGATTATAGCTATGATTAGAATGACAATGAAATTAATACTGAACTCGATCCCTTTTTTATTCATAGTAAAACAAGAAAAAAAATCAATATCTTATGACTTCATACTCTTTCAGGATGATTATCAGGAAGAGTATCAATACTATTGCTCCGACAACTACTAGCAGCAGACCGCCTGTCCAGTCCATCTGGAACAATCTGTACAAACCATAAGCCATGATACCAAAGCCTAGCCATAAGAACTTATCAAGCACAAGCTTCATTATCTCGAATTCTTCATTTTTGGATAATTTTTTCTTCTTAGCCATCATGTATCACCTATATGATTGTTACCAGCAGTTCGACAGTATCGTCAAGACTGATAGCTCCTGCTCCTCCAGGACACTGACCAGTTACCCTGATAGGATATCTTAATGTGTCTGGCTGTACACCAGATTCAGATTCTATCTTCATAGGAAGTACTTTTACTTCATTGTTGTCAACTTCAACAGTTGTGAATGTTGATATCCCTACCTTCTCACAGTTTCCTACAAATGTTACCTGATCGCATCTTCCGTCACCCTTCTTTGGATAATCAAGACTGAACTGCACATCATCACACCCTAAAGAATTTCTTATTGCCAGATACACTGTCTCACGTGAGCTTTTCTCCATCTCAACATTAAATTGAGACAATGACACAGAATCTCCGGATTCTTTCAAACGGTCTATCAATTGTTTCTCAACTTCTTTGCTTACCTCACCGAATTGTTCAGTAGCCCTTCCAAAAGTCTTTTTCATAAAGCCTAGGCCAAGGCCAAGCATTGTTATAGCAAGAATAAGTACAACAATCGCATTGATCGATAAATTCAAAGAAGCCTTTTTGTTGATCTCGAGCCTTAAATTGCCCTTTCTGGTTCTTCTTAGCACTTCTACCACCTCTTTTTTGAATAATAATGATATATAAGCAGACGCTGCCACTATTTATAAGCTTTTCTATACAATGCCTAACCTTTGCAGACCTAGCAGCACATTCTGCTCCCACACACGGTTCTGTATATCTCCCCATTCCTGTGTAAGGTCCTGCACATCCCTTCCAATACCTCTTAATCTGCCAGCATCTGAGTCAATAGCATCTCTCAGTGCCTCTAATTTATCAACAATATCTCCCCTGCTTCCACGGGAAAGCACTCCATTCAGTGTATCCCTTGCAGCTTCCACCTGTTGCTGGCCTCCTCTTGTCTGGTTCTGGAGGTTTCTTTGCAATTCTGCGACACGCCTTCCTATCCGGTTATGGGCATTTATCAATCCAGCAAAATCTGCCTGCAGTCTCTGGTTCTCATCACTGGCTGCACCGCGGACAACACCCTCTAATCTTCGGTACCTGTCCTGCAGATTGTTTGCATTTGCAAAATCAGTAAGTGTCTGGTTCAGGTTGTTAAGTTCTTCTGCAATATGCTGTATCGAGCCTGCACGTTCTCCATTGTTTGCAAGATAATTGCTAACACGGTTGCCATAGTTTGCAATATCCTGTATACGCGTCTCTCTCTGCTCGCCAAATACATTGTCAATGCCTCTTGGAACATACGGAACACCACCTACTGATCCAGGTGTCTCATCCCGTCCTCCAAGACTGCCGAATGCATATGCAATGACAACAATCATAGTTATCATGAAGATTGTCATTCCCATCCCGATTGCCCAGCCACTGTCTCCAATTGTTCCAAAGACAAACAATGCAAGCGCGAGAGACAGTATGCTCATAAGGTTCTTGGACTCGATGCCGAATATCTCTCCCTCTCCCTTGAATGTATGCCTGACAATAAAGAACAAAATCACGCTCAGAAGCACTGCAAAGAACAGGTTGAACATTGACGCTATTCTTTTTGCATGCGCTAAAACATCAGTCCTTCCAGCGACAAAGAATGTTGAAAGTACAGTTATTCCAGACAGTGTGAGTGCCACGATTTTTGCATTCTTTGTGAACTTGCCAGCTTCCTCGCTCTTGAAGGCCGGTATTGTGTTCAGTCCGCCGACAAAAGCAGCATACAAGAGTATGAAGAACAGAAAGAACAATACTCCAAATACAATATTATCATTCTTGAGCATCCCGATCAATGACTTGAAAGGTGCGGCAATAGCATCAAGCTGTGCAAGCGCAGAATAAGAGAATATGCTCAGGGAAATAACCATTGCTGCGAAAATGACAAGACATTTCTTATTCATCTAATATACACCTTTTTGTGAATAGATGATAGAATAATTTATAAATGTTTGGATGCATCCCATATATAGGTGATATATATGGTTGCTACAAAAAAAGTTGGCGAAGCATTTCTCTGCGAAATATGCGGAAACAAGGTCAAGGTAACAAAAGTAGGTGGCGGAGAATTAGTGTGCTGCGGCCAGCCAATGAAACTTATAAAATAAAACTGATAAAAGAGGTGTTAATATGATCGAAGTCTTTAGATGTCTTATATGTGGTGAAACCTATCTTGGCAGCAAAAAGCCAAGCAACTGCCCGTTCTGCGGAGCGCATTCAAAATATCTGATAAAAGCAAGCTTATACAAGGACCAGTTCAAAGTAAAAATCGGATCTGTGTCAAAAAAGAACCTGAGACAGACACTCCAGCTTGAGATGAGCAGTGCTGAATTCTATTTATGTGCGTCAAAGGTCACAAAAAACCTTGAACTTCAGGGAATGTTCAAGCGTCTTTCAAAAGTAGAGTACGAGCATGCTGACGCAGTCTGCAAGTACCTCCGGATAAAGCAGCCTGCTTTGAAGTACAGCAAAAAAAGCTGTTTTCCAAAAGACATGAAGAATCTTATGGATGCTCACCGTCGAGAGGACCATGCAATCAGGTTATACAGACAGTTCCAGAAAGAGGCAAAAGAGCCAAACATGAAGAGACTGTTCACAGCACTGGTCCAGATAGAGACAGACCATCTGAAACTTTTAGAAAAAAAGATGAAATGATTATAGGCCGAATGTTTCCTGGAACTTCCGCATCTTGTCAAACTGTTCTAGGAATTCATAGCCTTTCTCTGTTATGACAAGATACTTGTATTTTCCTTCTATTTCTTTTACCAATTCTTTTGCAACAAGATCGTCTAGATAAGTGTTGAGAAGTTTGTGGGAAAGATTTGCCTTATACATAAGGTGTGTCGGCTTGATCTTTCCGCCTTTATTTCTAATAGAAGCTAGCATATCACTGATAATATCCATCCGTGTGCGTCTTTGGGTCATTTTTTCAGTACAATTATGTACGTTGCCAGGAGCAGAACAAAGCCGACAAGTTGTATCACTTCGCCTATTACATACAATTGAGGATCAAGCCCTATGAATGTGAAAAGGATCTGGCTTATCAATAACAGACAGAAAGCCAGTGCAACCAGCAACGTGTTTTTAGTCATTTTTTTGAGATAATTTTTGTAAAAGTGCCTGAAGATGAAGAACAATAATACAGCAGCAGTGATATGGAACACCTGGTAACGGTAGTGGCTTCCCACTGTTGAGATGAATGCTAAAAATAGCAGGATGAAGATGTCCTGTTTTTGCTTGTATGATTTATAGATGCACAGGTAAAGTCCGAGTAAACCTAATAGTATTAACAAATGATAAAAGAATGTTGTTGTCGAAAGAAAGAAGATATCTCTCTGTACATACCTTGATGTCAGGACAAGCAGTCCGACAGCCTTTGTCTTTACAACTTCATGATATAAAGTGAAATTGGTCATTATCTTTGCAAGAAATCCTGCTGCAATGCCTGCAAAAGAAAGGCTGAACCATTTGTATTTTTGGTCTCCACTCAACCTGAAGCACTTGTAGCTGTAGACAGCAACTAAAATCGCAACTATGACTGTCACAAATTCGAATATCGAATCTATGTTATAGAACCACTCTGGACTGAATAGGAATCTCAGCATTGTATAAGGGAAATCTCATTTTCTATTTATAAATCTTGTGAAATTGCCTTCTTAAATAACATTGCATAAGGGTATTATAAAGGGTTTGCCTAAGTAATAGCATGAAACATAAAGAGGTGGACCAAATGTACGAAAACATAAGCACAACCGATATAACAAATTACCTGAACTCGCTTGAACGATGCACTATTGCATACTTTGAGATCAAGGAACGCAGAAGACAGAAGTGGACCAGAGGTGACGACAGTAAACATGGACCAGCTGCTTAGATGCAGATCCTGCATCAATCTTTTAGGTAAAGTGAATTATCCTGCTTTGTTTGACTATTCCAAAAAAGGACATTGATTTGTCGCCATCGCCACAACACAAGCTTAAATATGCAAAAAACTACACTTATTCTATGAATGAATTCACCCGGCTGGTCTTCAAGGCGCAGGAAGAGCTTGATAAAGAGCGAGACACTGGAAACGCCCGCCATCTGCGGAATATGATATCATTCTACGACCAGGCTTTTGAGCAGGATTGCAAAGGTGACCCGAACTTCTGGATAGCCTTAGTCAACAGGTCTTATGGTTACTATTATCTTGGCGAACTTGAGAAAGCACTGCAGGACATGGAAACTGTACGTGAATTGAAACCAAAGGAATATTCTGTCTTTTCTAATCTCGCCGCAATATACGACGAGCTTGGAAACTTTAGCAAGGCACACAGAGATTCTATACGTGCGATAGAACTGGAACAGGATGATCCCGAAGTATATTGTAATTACGCAGCTGTACTCTGCAGCGAGGGTCTTTTTGAAGCATCCATCGGAATTTGTGAAGAGACGATAGCAAAAGATCCGTACCATTTCGGAGGCTATGCAAACAGAGGCGTTGCATTGTTCTATCTCAAAAGATTTGATGAAGCGATCCAGGACGCAAAAAAAGCAATAGAGCTCGCGCAAGGGAGAAGAGAAGGAAAAAGAGAGGCCGGTCTGGTCGTGAATCTTGCAGATGCTTACCAAGCTGCAGGAAGAAAATTCGACGCTGAGATTAATTACAGGTATGTGTTGAAGCTTGTATCGAGGAAGGAAGAGCAGGATCTCACAGTGAGGGATTATTTTGCAGCAGCTGCAGCAGAACGAGGATTGCACAGCATGGGCATCAATCCAGAAACAGATTTTGAGAGACGAGGCATAGAGACAGGAATGTTGAGAAAAGAAATATTAGATCGAAAAATACCACAACATTTAAAAGCAAAGAACACGTAGTTATGATTCAGAGGTGATTATCGTGGCAAAAAAAAGAAAAGCTAAAAAGAAAAAAGCAGTGAAGAAGAAAGCTAAAAAGAAATCAAAAAAGAAAAAACCAGCAAAAACAGACGCATCAAAAGCAAGAAAAGAGCTTGCAAAGGCAAAGAAAGCTTTCAAAGGCGCTGAAAAGAAAGTTTCTTCTTACATAAAACACAATCCAAAGAAAGCAGCAATGATCGCAGCTGGAATTGGAGCAGCTATCGGAGCAGCAACTGCAACAGCAATAATTGTCAAGCGAAGAAAGAAAGCAGGAAAGAAGACAAAGAAAAAAGCTGTAAAGAGAAGGACAAAAAGAAGAGCTGTAAAACGGAAAGCTAAGAAAAGGACAAAGAAAACTACCAAAAGAAGAGCAACTAAAAGAAGAAAAAAGAGAAGGTAGAGCTTTATGAACTGGAAACGTTTAGAGATATTCTTAGAATTTCTTGTATTTGGTGTTGTTATGGGTATCTTTGAGGATCTTATAGCGGTCTCGCTTGTGACAGGCGAACTTATCACATTGCGGACAATCATCATAGTCACTCTCGTGGCAATACCATTTGCAGCGTTTGGAGAACTGATAGTTGACAAGACAAATCTTCTTGGTACAAACAACAATAGCCACAAAAAGAAAAAGAAGAGATAACTAGTTGAAAGGCGCTGATTCTTTTTTATTTTCTTTATCGAAGAATTTGTTTATTTCTGTTTCTAATTTATCGCAGCAGTCAGCAAGATCTGTGAATTTAACAAAACCTACAACCTTAGGGTAATCATAAAGCTCAAGAACATTTTTTTCATTCTCTTCTTCACAGATATAAATCATCGGCTTCTTTGCTCTGATTGTACGGCCCATCATCATGCCGACATCGGTTGACTGGAGACCGATATATGCCAGCACTACCTTGGTGTTCGGTATCATGATATCATTTATCAGAACATATGAGTCTCTTGGCTGCAGTTCATGCTCGTCACCGGGAAATCCGACAGATTTGCTGGGAACAAAAGCCTGATGCCCAGTCTTTCTGCATGTATCCTCAATCCCTTCATATAATAATGCAGTTGTTTTGTCAGGTCTCTGTGTAATATCCTGTGCAAAGAAGATATCATAAGATGAAAAATCTCCTACAATGCTCCTCAAGAACTTCCACCTCTCTAGCTCCTCCTCAGGGTCAAGATGCCCGCTTATCACAATCGGCCTCAGAAAAGCTCTGAGAATATCGTCAGGTTCCAGCCCTGCTTTAAGAATAAGATTTCTTACTGCAGTGTCAATAATATCTCCCATTTAATACTTATATCGAAAGGGATATTTAAAGCTTATTCATTAAAATTTGTCCCAATCAGACGTGAAAGATTTTCCATAGCGACAGCCGGAAATATGGCTAGTTTCACCTAGTAAAACTGCATTGGCAAAAGCAGGCGATTCGCATATGAATTTCTTGGTTATCTCGTCTCCTTTTGTTCTGTGCAATTCTTCTATCATCTGAGGAAATCTTTCTGCTCTATTCCCGCAGTCTATCTTATCTTTTCTATATGATTCTTTTAGCAAATTCAGAGCATCAATTTTTCCTTTATAATCCATACTGATGAAGATACTCAATTCAGCCACTCTTCCAGCCAATTCTGGAAAGTCGTAATTTTCATCATCTTCAGTCATCTCATTACATGTACTAAAAACTTCTCGTAATTTGTTATAATGAAACCGAAGAAGACATTTCATCGACTCTACATACCGCATCGCAACCTCTTCTCCAGACTTTGTCAGTCTTTCTTCAGCCTCGCCAAGTATCCATGATCCGATATCATCTTCATCCTGCGGAACATTTTCCACAAGCCTTCTTCTCACAGTGAATGCAGAGAATCCTTCTTGAGCATAGACTTTTCTGCCAGTTCCTAATGCAAATTTGACATAAAAGATACTCTCGCTGTATTCATCGCCAACTTGTTTGCAGCGGGACGCAAAATCAAATAATCGATCTATATCCTCTTCTTTTACAGTTTCAAGAGCTTTTTTGAAACTATAATTCCAAAGATTGCAATCAACACTTTTTGCAATATTTCTGACCATATGAATATAATCGTCAACTTTATTCGGCGCATATCTTAATACAATTGGAAGCCCGCTGGCGAGCATACTCATCTCGCTGCCAAGTTTTGAAAGATCTCTGAAATCTAAAACATGTCTGTGATTTTCTAGATGCTGGTTTAATATCTCCCTCAATCGAGGGACCCTGTTCTCCTCTAAAGGAAGCAGTTCTTTGAGGGATACTGCCAATGCTTCTGCAACATCTGTATCTATATCAACAGTAGTTCCTTGATCAATATGCCCAGTTTCTAGATATCTATTGCGAAGCTTGTCCAATGGGAGGAGATATCTTTCTTCTATTAACTCCCAGGGAAATTCAGCAATCAATTCTGGAAGCACTCTTGTTGCTGTGTCTCTTGCATCTGAACCTGCGGGCGTAATTTTACTTAATGCTATGATGTATCTCTCTTTCTGTTCAGGATATTTTAGTTTTCTGAGTCCGCCAAGCAAAGGCCTGAAAAAATTATCCCTATCACCTCTTGAACCAAACTTTCTTGTCTCAGCCAATTCAGTGGCATAAAGCATTTTCGCATGTTCAGAAAGGTGGATTATCTCTGGAAGAGGAATAATAGCGTCGGCCAGCATTGTAATGTCTTTGGTTCTGCTTCCTCTATAAGTCTCGAATGTACCATCTGTTCCCCATCTAGTGCTTTCCAGAAAATCAAAAACAGCTGCTCTGTCTTCAGCACTGAGCTCAGCAAGGACAGGGGCGGCTACAACACAGAAATATCTTTGGTATTTTTCTCTATCTTCTGGTTTTCTTTCTTTTTTAGCAACTCTGAAAAAGCGCTCCTTATCTTCGTCAGTAAAATCCTCTCCGACAAAATCTTCAAGGTCAAATCGTTTCTCTTGGCCTTTATCACAAATAGCAGCAATATTCATTTTTATACCCCCTAAAAGAACCTCTTTTTTGAATGCAAAAAAATACGAACTTATAAATCTATCTACTTAGTCGTCATAACCCAAACACCGTCCCACTCCTTCGGCGGGGGCGTTCGCTTGAATCTTCTGCATCGCTCGATAAAGAGCTCTGCTGCTTTGTCTTCTTTAAATTTAAGAACATTTCTAAACTCCTTGTTAGCATGTTCCCACCTCCTGTTCAGGTAATTTTCAAGTCCAGCTTCATAAGCTGATATCATCTCAAAATCCTCTTTTTTCATATCCTCTTTCCTTCCTACAAGTTCATAGATGAAGATTGGTTCTTTCTTTCCTTTCACAGCCACAAGATCCAATTTACGAGTTACAAACTTGTCCTTGATGATTTTCTGTGTTGTTTCACTGATGACAATCCCAACACCGTATTGTTTGGTTATTCCTTCTAATCGAGAGCCAAGATTGATTGTATCGCCGATAGCAGTATAATCAAACCTGTCATAAGAACCGAGATTACCGATGACAGCTTCCCCAGTATTCAGTCCAATACCGATCTTTATTTCTGGGAATCCTTGCTCCTTCCATTTCTTTCTCAACTCTACTAAATCTTTTTTCATGTCAACAGCTGTTGAACACGCAAGCTCAGCATGATTCGGCTGGTCAATAGGTGCCCCCCAGAAAGCCATTATTGCATCACCGATATATTTGTCGACAACACCTTGATGGTTTAGGACAATTTTAGTCATTGCAGTAAGATACTCGTTCAACACATGGACCAGTTTCTCTGGATCCATCCCTTCAGATATTGAGGTGAATCCTCTTATGTCAGAGAAGAAAACAGTGATCTCTCTCTTTTGCCCGCCAAGCTTAAGCATCTCTGGATTTTTCAGGATTTCTCCGATAACAACTGGAGAGACATATTTTCCAAACATATTGTGCAGTTCTCTCTTTGATTTTTTCTCAGAAAGATAGAAGTAAAGGACAGTCATTGTGTATGTTCCGCCGATAGTGATCGGAACATATAGAAGATTCATTATCAGACCCCAGTTGAAAGCATAGATCGCAATAAAAATATAAGCAACAGCAAGCACGATAGCGACAATTGTCGCGCTAAGGATATGCATCCGCCTGATAAGCACTGCTGTCAGCAACGCTGAGATGAAGATGAACAGTATAACTGACCAGAATGACTGCTGTTGCAGGAAATCCTTTAGTATCATTGTCTGTATTGTATTGGCGTGCACCTCGACACCAGGCATTGCCTTGCCAGCAGAAGTAGGAACAAAAGATTCGTCGTGAAGATCAGGTGCAGTGGCCCCTATCAGCACAAGCTTGTCCTCGAATAAGGATCTGTCAACACGTTCATTGACAAGATCTGTGAAGGAATACTTCTGGAAACTTCCTGGCGGCCCTACGAAATTTATAAGGAACCTGTTTGCTTTTTCTATTTCTTTTTTCCAGTACAATTGATATACAACATACGCGAAATTATCATACTCCTCGCTGATATCCATGTTCACGCTTCTGCTAATGCCGTCATTGTCAGTGATGATATTAACATAGCCGAGACCAGCAGGCTCGGTGTTTATATCCTTGATAGGCATAAGAATATCTTTTCCAATAACTTTGCCATCTACAACTTCAAACTTAGTATATTCAACAGGAACCACAACATTTCCAGCGTTCTTGATAGCCTCTCCAAACAATTTATCTTTTTCTTCTTCTGATCTTTCAAAGAACGCAACATCTATTCCTACAACTTTTGCTCCAGAAAGAAAGTCAACAACTTCTGCAAACCTATCCCTGTCCCAGGGCCATCTCCCTAATTCCTGAAGGCTTTTGTCATCGATGGCGACAATCACTATGCTGTCAAGAGGGCTTTTTCCTCCGTACAGGCTGTCACTCAGTTTCAGCTGGATATTGGATAGAAATCCGACTGAAAAAAGTAAAGAAAAAATGACTGCGCAGATAAGCGCAATCCCAACACATTTTGCAAGTCTGCTCTTGATCATGTTTATCTTCTTACTAGTTCACTATCAACCTCTTGAATAGGCTCTCTTCCAAGCGGATCCACTGGCATCACTTCTTCGCCTCTCATCAAAGGCTCAGCAGGCCTCTCTTCCTCTCTCACTTGTATCCTGTCCTCTTCTCTAAGCGGTTCTACAGGTATTGGAGCAGTCGCTGTCTTTATCTCTGGCCTTGCTTCGACTCTTTCTTCAACCCGCTCTGTAACTCTTTCACGCATCTGCAGCAGATCTTCCTTGCTGAAATCACCTATTTCAACTTTCTGCATCATCCTGTTTATCTTGATGACTTCTTCTGTCATTGCCCTTACTTTTCTTATCGCTTCCATCTTGACTGGAGCTCTGTCTTCTAGTTCATCGAGATCCAATTCTCCTCTGTCAGCTTTCACAATACCGTCTCTCATATCTTCTTCTGTGAACCCGCGTGTTTTCTGCGCAATGTTCAGCATGAACCTTTTCTTTTCTATCTCACGTTCACGCAGCATCTTGATATGCTTCAATGATCTCTGCATCTGTACCATTATCCTTGACCTGTCAGTGTCAGAAAGCTCTTCATCTACTAATTGCCCTTCCCGAAGAACAGCTTTTCTTCCCTGGACAATCCTCTTCACAACATCGCCTTTCTTCACATCAACTTCACCTTCTCCTACAAGGACAGATTGCATGTTCACACCAAAACCAGTGCCACGTACTGTAGCTACTGTGTTCGGAGTCTCTACAGAATAATCCCCAATGCCAGATATCCCAGTGAATTTGTTCCAGGTGGAACCAGAATCCTGCTTGACTTTCAGGTTATCTTTGCTTAGGTCTGCGATCATTACTTCTGTGTCTGCATCCAGACTTACTATGACACTTTCATACAATATGACAGTCGCTTCTGCACCAGGCCCTGTCTTTATCTTATCTTCAAGCCCAAGGTCCATATCATCAACAGCAGGCACCCATCCTTTGCCAGTGTCAACCATCACCTCTCCAGATTCGATTGTCAGGAAAGCTGTCCTTGTGGCGCTTCCTGTTATAGCGAAATACGCTATTATAGCTATAATCACAACAATAACTAGAATGACCAAACTTACTATCTTGCCTTTCTTCATGTATAAACACCCCCATGTGGGAGTTCCCCTTAAAAGTATATAAATGTTTAGAATTGATATCTCTTCACCACCTTCCAGAGACACGTATACACTAAGATTTTAAATACTTCTAGCAAAAAATCGTATATAAAATGGTACTAAGAAGACTCTTCGGAACAGCAGTTTTAGGACTAGGTTTTCTGCTAGGATGTGGTGGCCCAGCAGATGAGGCTCCACTAGAGGACAGAGTTGCCCAGGCTCAAGAGACAGCTCCAAGAGAGCAGCAAACAGCACAACAGACAAAAAAAGAAAAAGTGGATGAACTCAAATTAATGCGTTTTAGCATTCTGAGCTATCTTGCAAACCCTAGATTTATCAGTTCTGATTTTATGAAACAGATCACAGGCGTAGATGCAAGAATGGAGCTACTTCATGTGGGAGAACGTATGGTATACATGTCAATCCCTGGAGATCTTGACTATAAAGATGCAGCAAAAAAACTATCCCTGCATCCAGAAAATGTTGACTGGGGACAGTTGAATGATGATGGAAACCTTCAGATAGGAGATTATATCCTTAATAGAGATGGAGTTTATTTCATGAGAGTTCCGATCGATGAATTCAGAATCGATCCCGAGAAAAGAGTTACTATCGATTATGAAGGTATTGTCAGTTATGACATCTCTATGCAAGAGCTAAATAATTTCATGCTAAATGAAAGTATCTATGGCGGACTGTTGTTTGTTTATGCAATGGAAAATCCGACCGGAATACCAAAAAAATTCGCAAACCACGGTGTTATGGTCGCTAGAAAAGGAGAACCTTCGCTGCAGAGACTTGTCAAGAGATTGCTCAAAGGGTGCAACACAAACGAACAGAAAGCCCAAAGATTGCTTGATTTTGTGAATCTAGGAATTGATTTTGACAAGACAGCAAACGACGATGGAGAAACATTGAAGAGGCCGAACGAAGTATTAATGACAAAAAAAGCTGACTGCAGTGGAAAATCAATCTTGCTAGCTTCACTTTACGAACAGACAGGTCTGGATTATTTTTTCCTATACACTCAGGACCACATTACAGTAGCAGTTGCAGGAGATTTTGAAGACGAGAACGGACTTAGCTTTACTTTCAAAGGCAAGAATTACTTTATAGCAGAATCCGCAGTTGGAGATCTGTCTGGCCGAAGGATTCGGAAAACAAGATTTGTTATTGGTAGGAGCAGATTAGGCGGAGACCCTACAGAAAACAAAATCGGTTATCAGATCCCTGGAGAAGATGCAAAAGTCTACAACATAGAGACTGGTCAAGCTTATCCAATGAAACTTTCCGAAGTTGCAGATAAATACAAAGAATACAGATAAATACAAAGAATAAGTTTATTCTATTTTTACTTCTTTTCCGATTGCCTGTCCAGGCATACCTCTTTCGAAGATGACTCGCACAGCTCCTTTGTTGCCGTGTGCAGAAGCGACCTTTCCAACTATCTGTTTCTTAGCCTTGCCTTCTGTAGTGAATATAACTTTCTTGCCTACTAGTTTCTCTGCCTTTGCTTTAGAATCAGTGCCTTCTACCAGGACTATCATATGATTGTCCTTCTGGCGTGTCCTGCTCTTCCTGAAATTCGCTATTTGGGCTTTCATAGTCATCAGATATTTAGAAGTGGTATTTAAAGGTATTCCTAGAGATTCTGCTTTATAAAGCCTCTCGCATAACCTTTATAAATAACCTCAAACACTATATATGATATAAATGTCCCTATGAGGGCATTTTTAAGGTAAAATTCATATATGGAGTATGAGGAAATGGTCACACTTGAACGCTTAACCCAACGGAAGGAGCAGATATCTCCAGTCATTGAAAAAGAGATGGAGAAGTTCCTAGGTGTCACAGTGCGCCAGATAAATGAAGATATTTCTAACAAATTGATCTCAGGCAACTTGGATTTTGAGATCGACCTTTCTATACCATTCAAAAAGGCAAAAGAGGAATTCAAGAAAGAGTTTCTTATCAGATTGCTGCAGTTCACAAACGGAAACATAAGTGAGGCTGCAAGGATCGGAGCCATTGACAGAAGATCCATCCACAGGCTCATACAAAAATTTAAGATAAAAGTGGAAGGTTTCAGAGACCAGCCCTATCTTTTTGAGGATGACAAGAAGGAGATGTATGTCAAGACAGTTGTTGAAAAGATACTGGATAAATACGAACTTACAAAACAGATTGAGATAGATGAGGAAACAGCAAAAAACATAACTAAAAGACTTCCTGATATCCGGGTCACTTTTGAAGAGGCTATTGATCTGTTTGAGAAAGCATACTTAGAAGAAGCTCTGGAACAGCACAAGGATATAACAAAGGCTGCAAAAGCAGTAGGTTTACGATACGAAACACTGCACAAGAAAGCAAAAGAACACGGTTTGAGGTAAAACAAGATGAACAGATTTAGACTTGTAGGCATCGCACTCTTCATTGTCCTGATAGTTTTGATAGCGTGCACTCCACAGGATGCAAAAGTCATACGAAAGACACCTCTGCCAGAGGCTGACAGTTTCGCACCAACACCAGAAGCAGAAGATGATGCTGTAATCGAAGAGAATGTTGAAGCAAATGAAGAAGATAATAACGAAGAGAAAGAAAAAGAAGATATAAAAGAGGCTCTACAGGAAGAGATCCAGACAAGGCAGGACAAGAATCAAGATGCAAGATCAGAGGAATACCTGCGGGAACTGAGATATATGTACGTGTTTGACCTGACGACCTTAACACTTGATAATTGTGATGACAAAGAGATGGAATATCAGGCAAAACTTCTGGCAAAACAGAACGAGATAGAGACTCTTGAAGAGGACATTGTAGAATCAGAAGAAGATGTCGAAGACAAGAGAGAAGTTTACAATACTAAATTAGCAATATACAATGAAGCAGTTGCTGGTGGCAACGAAAATTTGATAGATACCACAAAAAGAGAGATGGTAAATGCAAAAGATGATCTTGATGATGAGATAGAGGACCTTGAGGAGCTTGAAGACAAGCTTGAGGATGCCAAGGAAGAGGTTGTCAAGATTGAGGCTACACTCGAGCGTATGAGGGACGAGTGCAAGAAATTAAGAGGATAAGATGGCAAAAAAAGAACTTACAATCCCAGAGAGATGCAGGATTTTATTAGAAGGCGAGAGGCTTCCTAGCAAGCTTATCACTTCAGTTGAAGAAGCTGAGAAACTTGGGCGAAAAAAGAATTATCGAAGAAAGCCTTTTGCAATGGTAACCTTAAGGCGGATGGAACTCGTTGATCCTAAGACAAAAGAACATAATTATAATGCAATTGTCAGGAATGTTCCATTGTATAATTTTGCTGATTTGGGTCTTGCGCACATTGTCACTGTTGGCAGAGCTTGTGAATGCGATCTAAGACCTTTCACAGAATCATTGTGTCCTCCGTACAGCAAAAGGACTGCTGACGATGTGTTAAGAGATTTGCATACTGACCGTGTTCCTACAGATTTTGAAGTCTCAAAAC
>JAHWHI010000035.1 GCA_019323355.1 Candidatus Woesearchaeota archaeon
GTCAGCAGGAGTAGATCAAATATCTGAGGTAGTACAAACAAATTCAGCAACAGCAGAACAAACAGCAGCAGCTACAGAAGAATTAGCATCACAAGCACAATTATTAGAAGAAAAAATATCAAAATTTAATAATTTATGTTTAAGCGAATGCAAGAAAATAAGAAATTCATTTAAACTTGTTAAAATGCTAATTCAAAAATCCCCAATACTTTCAAGAGTGCAATACCAAAGGGAATTGATAAATTTTATAACAGTATTCAGAAGAAATGACCAACACTATAGGAACAAATTGGCTGAAATTAAAAGAAGGCGAGGTGCAGAAGACCCTCAGGTGATCAGACTATTGGATGAATTAAAAATTATGAATCAATGTACAAGAATCTTGGAACCCTTAGTTACAAAGGAAGAAATCGAGAGATGGCCACGAGAAAGAGATATGGTCCGGGAGATGAAGGAAATATTCGAAAACTTTTCACGAGATAACTTTAGGAATGGTTCTAATAATGAAAGATTAGACGAATCGCTTTGGGAAAACGAATTCAATAGGATATTGGAAAACTTTGGGCAAATAAATCCTAGTATTATTCTGAGAAAATCAAAAGATACTTACTCAGTGGTATCTTCAAATGGTACGCGAAGAGGTGGAAGAATCGAGATAAATGTCTTGCCAGACGAATATAGGGAAAGAGAAAGAAGTTTGATAAGAAGGACATTAGATAGAATATTTTCAAGAGAAGGATAAAAATGGAAATAAGACAAGAACCAACTTGGAGTAAAGATCTGAAAAAAATCGAAGAAATGGAAACAATCGATAAATTAGCAGACTCTGAAAATTATTTTAAAAAAGGAAGCAGATGGTTCTTTAGACGTTCAAAAAGATTAGTTGGCTATGGGCTCGCGTTTGCAGGCACCGCTATACTCACAGGATATATTTGTCACGATGCTGGAAGAAAGAAAGGAGAAGAAGAAGTAAGGCTTGAAGAAGAGATCCAAAGGGAGATTCTTATCAAAATACAAAGGGAAAAAGTCCAAGAACTAGAAGAAAGATTGGAGGATGAAACAAAGCAGAAGAATGCTGCTGAAGAACTGCGCAGATTGGCGCAAAAGAATGCTGAGGAATACAAAAAGCAGTGGGAAGCTGCAGACGCATTGTCAAATACATACAAGAAAAGGATTGACGAGCAAACTCAGAGAATTGGAACCCTTGAAAAAAGAATTTCGAACCTTGAAGAACAGATTAGGACAACAAGCGGGGCATTAGAAGATACACAGCTTGAGCTAAGCAGATTTAAGGCCAAATTTGATGATTATGTTGTTAAATATGACGATCTAAACAGAAAATACCAAGACAAATGTACAGAATATGACAATCTAAAAAAACGATTGGATCAGATAATCAAAGATTACGAAGGGTTGCAAGAAGATGTCAAAAAGAAAGTTCAAAACTCAGAAGCAATAAACAATGCAATGGCAAGAGACAAAGAACGTCTCGAGCAGGAAAAGAAAGCATTAGAAGAAGAGGTTGCAAAGTCAAAAACAGCACATGCAGAGCTAGAGGCAGTTAAAAAAGATCTGCAAGAAAGATATCGCGAAGCACAAAGAACCATTGAAGCGATAGAAACCGGGAAAGGAGTTTTGGAAGGAAGATTCACTGATATATCTAAGAAAACCCAGGATCAGGCAGAAGAAATTGCAAGACTAAAAAGATATTCTGATGAATTAAATGAGGTCCTGAAAAAGAAAAGCGAAGAAGCGCGGATGTATGAACAGCGTATAGAAGGCATAATCCAAAAACATAAGCAAGAATTGCAGAGACAGGAAGAGGTACATGCGGCTGCAGTAAGCAGGATAACTACGAGCTACGAAAGTGAAAAAGCAAGATTAATTGCTCAAAATGAAGAAGCTCAAAAAAATATCAGAGAAGGAAAAGACGCTATGGAACGATTAGAAGATATCTTGAAAGGTTTCAAGAAAAAAGTAGCAGAATACGAAGCACAGCAAAAGAAAGATCAAGAAACTATCGGCTCCCAAAGAACTTCAATTGAAAATCTGGAAAAGAAAGTGGCGCAATTGGAAGAAGAGACAAGAGTATATCGTGCGCAGATAGAGACTGAGCAAGCAACAAATGAAAGCAAGCAAAAAAGAATTGGTGAACTGTTCCAAGCGATCGTAGAAATGAAGAAAACATTAGCTTCTGAAACAGAGACCAAAGAAAAAGTACAGGCAAAATTAGAGGAGATCGAAAGATTAAGGACACAGTTGGAAGAATTCAAGGAGTCTATGCCTAGAGAATACAAGATGCTGTTCTCTACAAGGATAGCTTACATCCAGAATAATTCTCTATATGTAACTGACGGAGATCCTCAGGTATCAAATAGGATACAAATGAGAAACTTTCCTCTTTTCGATAGTTCTACTGTAGAACTCAGAAGACCTCGGATTAGTCCCGACAGAAAATATGTTGCAGTCGAGTATAGAGATTCTTCAAAGGACAAATGGGGAATAAGATTGTATGAGATAATAGAATTTTTTGACGGAGATATTGGCAGAGGCAAAAAGGGCCTTCTCAGAAGGATAGAATTCAACGAAGATTTAAGCGAACTTGCTTGGATAGATAATACAAATATTGCTTTCATCGCAGGAGAAAAGAAGGACGAGCTTTGGATTTATGATATTAATTCAGAAAAACCAACATGCTTAGTAAAGAACGAAACCGGAATAATTGGAGATATTGCAGCGACCCCTACAGGAAAATATATTGCTTATGTTGTTTTCAGCGAGTATGAAGGTAAGAATGCATGCCAGATTTGGGGTATTACTCCTCAGGGAGAGAACAGAACTAGAATCTCTTCGAGAGAAGACAAATACAACATGCAGCCGTCCTGGATAGACGAGTCAACTTTAGTATATACCCGGGAAGGGAGATCATATGACAGTGAAGTCTGCCTTGTTAGACTTGGAAGCCCAACAGTAAAACAGACATATCGTAGTGTCACTTCAAATGCAAGCTTTCCAAGAAGCATAGTCGCAAGAAATAGTGCTGACTGCAACCCTGCAGCCAATATGGAAGGACTAGTCATATTCACAAATGAATCGGACGGAATTGTTGTGAGACATCCAAAGAAATCTCTTCAGAGTGGATTATTGGATAAGCCAGATGACATGCCGTACGAACAGGAAGATGTAATTGCATCTGAAGCGACCAACAGGCATTGCCGTGCGCAGTTCTACGAAGACGGAAGAAGCATTCTTGTCAAGATCAAGAACAGATTATATCGTGTCAAGAAAGTCAATGGCGAATACCAGCGTCAATTTATCGCAGAAGCAGACGAAGAAAGCGATTTTGACATTAGATAAACTTATGCTCCAAAAGGAGAAAGACTATGCCAAGCAGATTGCAGACCCACTAGCAGGATCGAAAGGTTTTGCTTGTGGTCTTGCTTTCTGCTAGCTTTTATTTAAGATGAGCATCACAGACAGATTGAAAGGATTGTGGAGCAGAGGAAAATACCTCGTAAGCGGAGCAGCATTAGCTGGAGCCTTCTTTGGCCTGCCGTCTGCTGTTAATGCAGAAGAAACTCCCGTTGAACAGGAAACAGAAACTGTTATAGAAAAACCGTCTGATTCTACCCCAAAAGTAGTCTTTAGGGACCCAGAGAAAGTTGAAGAAGAGATTCGGCAGATAGCAAGAGAGATATACAAACCAATCAAGATCAAAGATTTTAAAGGAGATGCCCCTGCCGATATTAAGCAAAAGGTAAAAAACGCTGTCCAGAAAAGGATGGGCGAAGATTATAGGCACTATAATATAGATTTAGATGAAATCCTCGAAGAAGAATACGACGCTGCAAAACCCGGATTAATAACACAGTTCCTGCATGACTCAAGCAATTTCATCTCTGAGAAACGAAGACATACCGGAGACGTATTCGGATTCACAGCTGATTACTATAGAGATATTCCTTCAGAAGATTCATATAAAGACGATCTGAGAGAGGATCATGATGGAGGGATTTATTTCAGGAGAATTGGAACTGACAGGAATGCTTTTTTCCTGAAAGGAGAATACATCTCTGTGGAAAACAAGAACGATTCTTCAGACGGGCATATATATGCAGATGGTCTCTTTACAATACTTGGGGAATTGGACAAGAGTTTCTTCAGGATACAGCCAACTATCAAAGGAGGCCCTCATGATTATGTCGGCAAAACCTCCTTGGAAATAGGCATCGACCTTGGAAAAGAGGTGCAGCTGATCAGCTGTCTTTTCGGAGGATTCACACGATTGGATGATTACTATAATTACGAAGGTCCCTGGGCTGACAGTCCCGGAACATACCGTTGGGTAGAGATCGACCAAAGGATAATACGTGCTGAAGGGGAGCTTGCACTTGAACTTGCTATTGGAGATCGAAAAGACCCCGACCAAAACTACAAAAATCATGAACAATTAATCACGACAAAACATAGGCACAGATTTATTATCGCTGCTTATTATATGGATCAGGATAGATTGTATGATTATAGAAAAGATTATGAAGGAACTTTAAATCAGGAAAGATACAGATATGACTGGGATTTCTTTGAAAATCAATTTGTTGCAAAATTCGCATATGTCTTTGAAGGGGACCATAATAAAAATTGGTATATCAAGATCTCTGGACAATATTCAAGATTAGAAACAGAAGAGATATTTGATAATCCGTTTGTGACATCTGGTCCGACAGTCATAAGAAAAGAGAGCATAGTTGAAAACGGAATTGGCCGTCTGATTCTTCAATTTCCATTAATAGAACCAAATTTGTCACCTGGAACAATGCCAATGCTTACATTCATATTTGGAGGAGAGAATCACAGCCATTATGGTTATCTCGGTTTAATGCTTGAGAGCAAAGAGTCAAAATATGCTGCTTGGGTGGTACGGCACCATGAAGAAGTTATGAGACCTGACTATTATGCAAAGAGAAATAGATACTTTAGAGAAACTTTGTCCGGGAAAGGAAGTCATTTTGGATTTCATCTAGGATATAGATCTGAAGACAAGAAAGACGGAGATCCAGACAGATTATATCTATACGGTGGAATAAGAGGTTTATTTAATTTTAAGAATTTCGTAATCCACGGAAATGTCTCATATTATCACGAAATCCTAACACAAGATCATCCATTTGATCTTCACGCTGAACTACAGATACAGTTCCGAACCTCAAATTCAAACAACATCTGGGGTATTGGAGCAGAATTAGATTTAGAATCTGAAAAATTTGAGGAACCTGAGGAAAGAGAGATTTTGTTCGGAGCGCACATCTTCTGGTCATTTTAAATATGAAACTCGGCAGCATAGTAAAAGGAATGTGGAACACAGGAAGATACCTGTTCGGAGGAGCAGCACTAGCTTCTGCATTATTAGCACCGACAGCAGATGTGCTTGCGCAGGAAAATAGCCCCGAAGCTGAGCAAGAAAGAATCATAAAGAAGCCTGACGATTACAAACCAAAGATCACGCTCGAAGGGCCGCTTGAAAAAGATGCTTCAGTAGAGAGCGGAGA
>JAHWHI010000036.1 GCA_019323355.1 Candidatus Woesearchaeota archaeon
ATAAACAAGGTTTTGAAAAAATAGATGAGGTCAGGGGAAAATGGTTAATGCAACATTAGAGGTCAAGAAATATTTCGCAGGAAACGGGAAAGAGCCGCACGAGAATTTTGCATGGGAGACGCGCGATGTCGAGGCAAAAGACGTAACAGGAAAACAGATTTATAATATCAAAGGGGCAGAATTTCCTTCCACATGGAGCACACTTGCAGGAAGGACTGTCGCTACAAAATATTTCTATAAAGGCGATGGAAAAGAGTATGAAGAGAAAAGCTTGAAAGATCTGGTATACCGGGTTGCCAGAAGCATCTCTGCACAGGGCGTGGAAAGAGGTTATCTCAGCGAGGAGGACGGAAGAAGATTCCAGGACGAGATCGCGCGGATGAACTTTGACCAGATGCATTCCTTCAACTCACCTGTCTGGTTTAATGTCGGATTGGATCATGCTTATGGAGTTACATCAAATGCAAAGTCTCATTGGGCTATTGATGATGATGGAGGGTATAGTATTGTTGACGCGTATAACAGACCGCAGGCTTCTGCATGTTTTATCCAGTCAGTAAAAGACTGCATGGAAGATCTTATGGATCACGGAAAAAGGGAAGGCATGCTTTTCAAGCTAGGTTCAGGGACTGGCACTAATTTCTCTGTTATCCGTGGGATGTTCGAACCATTGAGCGGAGGAGGGATGGCGTCAGGATCCATTTCTTTCAAAAAGATATTTGATATCCTCGCAGGAACTATCCAGGCTGCAGGAAAAACTAGAAGGGCTGCAAAGATGGTAATCCTCGACTGCGACCATCCAGACGTATACAGGTTTCTCCACTGGAAGGTCTCAGAGGAGAAAAAAGGTTTATGGCTGTCAGCAAACCCTAGATGGGGGCCGTTAGACCCTACAGACCTTGAAAGCGAAGCTTACAAGACAATAAGCGGGCAGAACGGAAACAACAGTATTAGGGTGACAGACAAATTTATGGAAGCTGCACTCGGCAATAGAAGCTGGGATCTGGTCAAAAGGACTGCTGACAGATTTGAAGAAGAAATAGAGGTTCCTTTGGAGGATTATCAAGATGACAGGTGCCTTCCGGACAAAAGATTTCTAAAAAGAGTGACCAACAAGAGAAAAACTGTCAATGCAAAAGAATTGCTGGAGCAGATTGCAAGAGCTGCTGCATGTGTCGGAGATCCAGGAGTTCAATATGACGATAATATCAACAGGTGGCACACCTGTCCTAATTCAGGAAAAATAAATGCAAGCAATCCATGCTCAGAGTTCATGTTCATAGACGATTCAGCGTGCAACCTCGCATCACTGAACCTGGCACGATTTTCAAAGACAGACAATGTCCTGGATATAGAAGCTTTTGAGCAGGCTGTAAGAACTTCTGTAATCGCGCAGGATATACTTGTGGATTATGCTTCGTATCCGTCTGAAGTGATTGCTAGAAATTCTCACATGTTCAGGCCTTTAGGGCTAGGGTATGCAAACATCGGTGCGCTTTTGATGGAGAGAGGCATTGCATATGATTCAGAAGAAGGAAGGGCAATCGCTTCTGCAGTTACTTCATTGATGACTGCCTATGCTTATCTGACTTCTGCTGAGCTTGCAGAAAAACTCGGAGCATTCGAAGAGTTCGAGAAAAACAAGGAACCTATGCTGAAAGTCCTGGGCATGCATCACGAGGAAACAAAAAAGATAAAGAGATTTAACAGCATAAGCGGATTGAACGAACTTATTGAAGAAGCAGAGCGAATCTGGGAAGAGGCAATACAAAAAGGACAAGAGCATGGCTTCAGGAATGCGCAGACAACGCTTCTAGCACCGACAGGAACAATCGGTTTCATGATGGATGTTGACTGCACTGGCATAGAACCACTGATAGGCTTGAAATCATTCAAAGGTTATGCTGGAGGAGGCTCGGCAGAGATTCCTTTGGCTTCCTGTGTTGAGCGGGGACTGAAATGCCTTGGCTACGAAGGCGAGAAATTAAGCGCCATCCTGAAACATATCAGAGAGAACGGCACTGTCGTCGGAGCGCCTAACCTGAGAGAGGAGCATTACAGGATTTTTGCTACTGCGAGTGAAAAAGAAAACTATATTCCTGTCGACGGGCATCTTAACATGATGGCTGCTGTCCAGCCGTTCCTGTCAGGCGCAATCTCAAAGACAGTAAATCTTCCAAAAGGCGCCACTCCTGAAGATATAATGAACACTTATATCAAGGCATGGAAACTCGGAATAAAATCAGTAACACCATATATCGACGGATCAAAAGGTATCCAGCCTGTGAATATAATCACAAAAACTGAAGGCAACGGCCTGAAATGGGGAGATCGTGATCGGTTGGCTGAATTGAATACTCCAAGGACGGGGTATAAAGTTGTCATCAATGGAACAACAGTACACTTCACTTTTGGAGAATATGACAACAGACCGCCGAAAGAATCCTTTGGCGATATCTTCATCGATTTTGGAAGCTCAGGCTCGCCGTTCAGCGCAGCATACGAGAGCTGGGCAAAAGAAGTTTCAAGAGCAAGGCAGATGGGAGCGTCAATGGAGAATATAATCAAGCATAACAAAGGAGCGACAGGTGTAATCTCTGGTTTCGCAAAACATCCGTTCATCAAGAGCTGCTCCTCGATAGAGGATATGTTTGCGAAACTCTTGATGCTTGAATATCTTGGAGATACATCCATCTGTGATGTACAGCCGACACCAGCGCAGATGAAGAATCTAAGGTGCAATGTTCTCGGCCTTGAAAGAAGGATACAGCATTTCAGTTCAAAGATAGAATTCATAGAAACTATAATGGAAGAAGGAAAAGTGACAGGAGTCTTCCCGTTATACGAAGACTCGACAGAGAAAGGAAAGATCCCTCTTGGACAGGAATTCTGCATCATCTGCGGACACAAAACTGTTTTAAGCGGAGCGAACTGCAGGAAATGCGTGAACTGCGGCCATGCACCTGGATGCGGTTAAAAAATTCAAGAATGAGCGATCGTGAAACCTTTCAGGTTTCCGATATATTTTTCTTTCTTTACTTCCACGTCCTCTACTTCTGCGCCTTGAGGACCGCGTGAACAGATGTCAATCAACTCTTCGATATCTGCTTCATCCCCTTCAACAAGGATCTCCACTTTATCATTATCCTTATTCTTTGCCCAGCCATTTAGTTTCAGATCTTCTGCATTTTCCTTGATATATCTCCTGAAGAAAACTCCCTGGACAATCCCAGTGACAATGATGTGACAGCGTATCATATTCCCTCTTTTATTTCATCTTCAGTGTTACTGGTGAAGAATATACTACTTTCGCATTCTTGTTCTTGTCGAACTTTGCCTCTGCAGCCGGCAGTTTCAGGTCCCCCATGACCTTAAGTTTTGCTTTTATCTTATATGTGATTATACGTTCGTCCTTTCCGAACATGTCCCCCAATTCCCAGGTGAGGACATCGCCTGCTTCCATTGATCTTATCTTTGTAGGTTTTATCGAACCCAGGATCTCTTTTGGAATATATGATGAGATCTTCGGGACTTTGTCGATGATACGTACATTCCTCAATGTATGGTTTGTCGCATTCTTGAAGCTAAGGACTATTTTCGCGCCAGTCAATGTGCCGTCCTCTGAGCTGAAAACCGGCTTTGCCTTCTTTGTTATGACAATGTCTGGCTTGAAGTACTGATAGACAAACACAAGAAGTATGATTATAATTATTGCCAGCAACAGGTATCTGTAATTGTAGGTCACTGACACAATCTCGACCTGCTCTGGATATAGGTCGATTTTCCACTGGTATGCTTTTGAGACAATGCCTGCATCAGGCTCTGTAGAGCTCACCAATCTTCCAAAGAAAGAGACTGGGACACGGAAGTCTTCAGATCTCTTGACATTAGAAGGATTTGAAACAGAATAGATTGTTGTCTTCTTCAGAAAACTTTTCTCTACCTTATCATCAACCTTGAATGCGACTTCAGCTGGAATTATCTCATAGTTAAACTCTTTTGAGGTTATCACCTCATTGTCAACAAGAAGCTTGATGTAAAGAGTGTCTTCCTGTGGAAGAGTGTGCGGGCTCATGTCAAAACTGAACTTAAGGTCTGCTTTTTCATAGGGACCCATTGGCAGTGTCTTTTCTTCCTTGAAGAAGTTTGAAGAGACCTTGACAAGAACTTCTGGGATATCAAGGCTGTTCTTGTTCAGAAGATGAAGCGTAATATCAAACGGCTCGTTTGGATTGACCTGTCCAGGATATTCTGGCTGGGGCTCGACAACAACCCGCGGAAGATAGGTCACAAGATAGCCTGACGGATTGATGAGGTTCACATTAAGGTTGTTCCTGATCTTTGTTCCGTCGCCCTCAACCTCGATAATTATTGTGTGGGCTCCGTAACCTACATCTGCGCCGATCGCCCTTATCTTCAGGTCAGCTGTCTTTGACATGCCAGGCCTTAATGAGAACTCTGAATCCTTTATCGGGTCTGTGAGAACTGTCCATTTGGTTGTTATGACATTCGGAGAGGATATCCTGAAATTTATCTCACGGCTGTCATCATTCTTCACTATAAGTTTGTAGAGTGCGCTCTCGTTCTTCAGGACACGGTCCTTGACAGGGACAATGTCAACATCAAAACTCGCAGCTAAAACTACTGAGACTAGCAGCAAGAATACAAGCAGACATATCAAACTCCCTCTTAACAACTTCAAGCTCTCACCCGTTCAATGATATAAGACTCGTTTATATAAACCTTTCTTATGGTTTAAATATAAAGAATAAGAGAAAAAGAAAATAAAAAAAAGATTTATTTTTTCTTCTTTTTAGCTGGCTTCTTCTTGCCTTTCATGAAGTACCATAGCACTACCAAGATTATTACTATGATGATGATAATAATAACCCATGTTGTTGCACTCGTTCCTTTCTCCTCAACTGGAGCTGGTTCTGGTGCAGGGGCAGGTGCTGGTTCAGGAGCTGGTTCTGGTTCTGCAATACCTAGCTCTTCAGCAACTTCCTTCTTTGCCACTTCTGAGATTGTTGCTACATCAGGTGCCGCTTCTCTCTTTTCAATATCAGTTACCTGGAAGCCTGCGTCAGCATTGTATTCTTCATATGGAATAGGTGACTGATCATTCAGTTCAAGGCATGTTTTTTCTGCAATCCGCTGGCAGATAGCTACCTGCTCTTCTGTCCATTTAGGATCACATAATCTTGCATAATCAAGACACGCTCTCTGTGCAAGTGCGATGTCTTCTTCTGCATCACCAGTATTGTCACAGTTTCGCTCAGCTCTCATGATTCCGACCTTTTCAGGATCACACTCGAATCTTTCGTATGCAGCTGATGCTACTATTGACATAATAACTAACATGCAAACGGTTAATAGAACCAATACACCAACTTTTTTCATTGAATTCACCTCTAAATTTTTCTGATATTATTATAAATGATTGCATATATGAAAACCATTCTCAGATATAAATGTTGCGGTTTTTAAATGAAATAAACTAAGTGGGGTTGGGAGGATTTGAACCCCCGATCACGTGCGTTCCAGCATGCGCATCCTCTGGATGCTGTCCCCGGGCACGTATCATACCAAGCTAGACCACAACCCCGATTGTAGTGACTTAAGGATATTGACGATAAATAAAAAGCTTTTTAAACAGCGATTGAACCCATAGAATCAGCCCCGCTTAGTTCAGTGGCTAGAACGCTCGGCTGTAGATGAATTCGCTGCTCGACTGTGTCTTTTTGACTAAGGATGACCAGCAGTCAGCCGGGACCGAGAGATCCCCGGTTCGAGTCCGGGAGCGGGGACTTTTCTTTTCTGATTATCATATCTGCATAGCAAGAAAATCCATAAAAGTCACTATATAGGGAAAAACACCAAAACCTTTATAAATGGTAGCAAGTTTTTCCAAGGAAAATGCGCAAAAAACCCTTCTTAGCTGATAGACTATTAGAAACATATAGATTTCAGAGACAACATTAGCATTTTTCATATACAAAAGATAAGGGGGGACGAGGGGAAAATCATATTGTGCCCTGGTGGTGTAGAGGCCTAGCATGAAGCCCTGTCGAGGTAACTTGTTACCATAGAAAGGCTTCGACCCGGGTTCGAAAGGGCATTTAGGCTCATAATGCTTAATACCACGAAAGTCCCGGCCGGGGCGTTTTCCCTGGGCCGGTAGCTTAGCTCGGTAGAGCACTCGACTTTTAATCGAGTGGTCGCGGGTTCAAATCCCGCCCGGCCCATCATAATCACTTCATAAACCCACAACAAACCTTCAAAATGGCCAAAGAAGATTATCTAGAGAAACACGAGTTGATTCCCAAGCATGCAAAAATAGGGGATCGGGCAGTGAAAGAATTGCTGGAAAAATATAATATTACTAAAGCTCAACTCCCAAAGATTCTTGCTTCTGATGTTGTAATAAAAAATATGGGACTGAAAGTCGGAGATGTTCTGAAGATAGAAAGAAACAGTCCGACAGCTGGAAAGAGCGTATATTATAGGGTGGTTGCAGATGGCTGACCAAAGATATAAGACTTTATTGTCGAATTATTTCAAGGACAGAACATTTGTCAAGTCAGACATAGATTCCTACAACAATTTCATAAACTTCGGACTGCAGAAAGTTATTTCAGAACTAGAGGATATCGAGCCGACAATAATCCCGCACGATATCGAAGAATTGAAGATCAAGTTTGACAATGTACGTGTCGCAAAACCAATCATCATCGAGGCTGACGGCTCTGAAAGGAAGATATTTCCGCGGGAATCAAGACTTCGGAACATAACTTATTCTGCGCAGGTGATGGTCGATGTCTCGACGCATATCAATGGTGTGCAGAGAGAAGTGTTCACAGCGAATATCGGAAAGATACCTGTCATGCTGAAGAGCGACATCTGCCATCTGAAAGGACTAGCAAAGGAACAGCTGGAAGAAGTGGGAGAAGATCCTAACGACCCTGGCGGATATTTCATAATCAACGGAACTGAACGTGTACTTATCGCAATGGAAGACCTTGCACCGAATACTTTGTTCATCGAGAAAGCGTCAACAGGAACATCTGAATATGTTGGAAAACTTTTCTCACAGCGGGGAGCTTTCCGGATACTCCACAAGATGGAGCAACCTAAGGACGGCTTATTCTATCTTTCTTTCACACGTGTTTCCAAGATCCCGATCATTGTCATCATAAAAGCATTAGGATTGATCAAAGACGAAGAGATCACGCATTTTGTCTCTTCTAAAAAAGATTATGATCCTGTTCTTGTCAACCTGTACAATTTCACAGACATCAAGACAGAAGAGGACGCGCTTGATTATATCGCTAAAAAACTAAAGAGCACAAAACCAAAAGAGATACGGATACAGCGTATGCAAGAAACATTAGATAGATATCTGCTTCCTCATCTTGGAACTTCAAAAGAGGACCGGATCTACAAAGCATACAACCTGTGCAAGATGATCAAGAAATTCATCAGAGTCTCGGCAGGCGAGCTTCCAATCGATGACCGTGACCATTACGCTAACAAAAGACTGAAACTGAGCGGAGAGCTTCTTGAAGAGCTGTTCAGGACAAACCTGAGAAGCCTTGTCAAGGACCTGTTATATAATTTCCAGAGAATTGTCAAGCGTGGAAAGTTCCCGTCGATAAAAGTCATCATCCGGGACAAGCTGCTGACAAACAGCATATATTCTGCGATGGCCACAGGAAACTG
This sequence comes from Candidatus Woesearchaeota archaeon, assembly GCA_019323355.1. Classification (GTDB taxonomy): domain Archaea; phylum Nanobdellota; class Nanobdellia; order Woesearchaeales; family WJKV01; genus JAGLWF01. The sequence continues at coordinate 7,720 of JAHWHI010000036.1, forward strand.
GGTCGGCGCGAGAAAAGGTGTCAGCCAGAGGATACAAAGAGTAAATCATCTTGATACTATCTCTCACCTGCAGAGAGTTGTCTCACCGTTATCGCCTTCACAGGAAAATTTCGAGGCAAGAGCACTGCATCCAACACATCTTGGAAGACTGTGCCCTGTCGAGACCCCTGAAGGTACAAACATCGGACTGAGAAAAAACCTGGCCCTGCTCGCAGAAGTAAGCCAGGGTCTTGAAGGTGAAGAGCACCAGAAAACAATGGAGGCTTTACGTAATCTGGGATTACGGTCAGTGAGATAAGATGACAGAAGTGTTTATCGACTCAACATTTGTCGGAAAAGTAGAGGATCCGAAAGCATTTATCCAGCAGATCAAGGCTGAACGTAGAGCCAACAATATCACAGGAGAGGTCAATGTCAGCTACGATGAACAGGCTGATATTATCAGGCTTGAACTTTCAAAAGGAAGGATAAGAAAACCTTTGATCATCGTCGAGAACGGAGAGCCTAAACTTAAGAAAGAGCATCTTGAGAAACTGGAGAAAGGCGAGCTTTCGTGGAACGATCTTGTTAAAACAGGAATAATCGAATATGTTGATGCTAACGAGGAAGAGGACTGTCTTATCGCATTCTTCCCAAGGGACCTTACAAAAGAGCATACTCATCTTGAGATCGCTCCGTTTGCAATGCTAAGCCTGGCGACATCTATTGTTCCTTTCTCAAACTATTGTCTTGCTACAAGGACACACGGAGGTATGAAAAGCTCAAGACAGGCTCTTGGCCTTTACACTGCAAGCTTCGCAGTAAGGATGGACACTGACGTCAACCTTCTAACATACCCTCAGACGCCTATCGCGAAGACAATGATGTATGATATTGCAAAAGAGGACGAGCATCCTGCAGGACAGAATGTTGTCGTCGCTATCCTAAGCTATGAAGGCTATAACATGGATGACGCTATAATCCTTAATAGAGGAAGTGTCGACCGTGGACTTGGACGTTCAATATATTTCAGGCCTTATGTCTCAGAAGAGCTGAGATATTCAGGAGGTCTTATCGACGAGATAAGCATTCCGGACAAAGAGGTCAAGGGATACAAATCCGAGAAAGACTACAGATTCCTTAACGACGACGGTGTCGCTTACATCGAGGCGCAGGTCAACCCAGACGATGTTGTCATAGGAAAGACATCCCCTCCAAGATTCCTGAGCGGAATGGACGAGTACACCTTAGGTACAAGCTCGAGAAGGGAATCCTCAACGTCAATACGGCACGGAGAGAAAGGAACTGTTGATTTTGTTGTGGTTACTGAAAATGAAGAAGGGAACAAGTTTGTCCAGGTAAGGGTTAGAGATCTTCGTCTTCCAGAGATTGGAGATAAGTTCTCGTCCAGGCACGGACAGAAAGGGGTAATCGGTATGCTTTATCCTCAGGCAGACATGCCGTTCACAGCCTCTGGAATTGTTCCTGACCTTATATTCTCGCCTCATTCCATACCAACTCGTATGACAATCTCGCACATGATCGAGCTTGTCGCTGGAAAAGTAGGCTGCATGTCAGGAAGATACATAGACGCTACTGCATTCGACTCAGAACCAGAGAAAGCGCTTCGTGAAGAGCTCAAATCTCTTGGCTTCAGGGAGAACGGAACAGAGACATTGTACAACGGTCTTACCGGAGAGCAGTTCAAGGTCAAGATATTCATAGGAAACCAGTACTATCTAAAACTAAGGCACATGGTTGCAAATAAGATACACAGCAGAGCGACCGGTCCTATCACACTTCTTACAAGACAGCCTACAGAAGGTAAGGCAAAAGAGGGAGGTCTTCGTCTTGGAGAGATGGAGAAAGATACTTTCATTGCGCACGGTGCTGCACTACTGCTGAAAGAAAGGTTCGACTCAGACAAGACTATTGTTCCGATCTGCGAGCAGTGCGGAATGCTGGCTTTTGTCGACAAGTTCAAGAACAGAAACATCTGCCCTGTCTGCGGAGAGAACGCAGAGATCAGCCAGGTAGAGATGAGTTACGCTTTCAAATTGCTGCTCGACGAACTGAAGAGCATGGCAATCTATCCAGAACTAAAGCTGGAGGACCAATACTAAGATGACAGAATATATCCATAAAAAAGTCAAGAATATCAAGTTCAGGATAATGTCGCCTAAGATAATCAAGAAGATGGCGGCTGCAAAAGTTGTAACACCTGAACTTTATGACAAGGAAGGCTACCCTGTAGACGGCGGTCTGATGGATATCCGTCTTGGTGTGATCGATCCAGGACTTACATGCAAGACATGCGGTTCTAAACTGAAGGAATGTCCAGGCCATCCAGGATACATCGAGCTGGCACGTCCTGTAATTCATATTCAATTCGTAACAACAATACTTAATCTCCTGAGATGTTCGTGCCGGGAGTGCGGAAGGATACTCGCATCCGAGGCTGAGATCGGCGCACAGAAAAGAAAACTGAAAAAAGTCTCAGAAGAAAGAGGATTAAAAGAGACAAATGCTGTCATCAAAGGTTTCCTCCAGAAAGTAAGGGCTAACAACAAATGCCCTCACTGCAGGTCAAGACAGATTCCAGTTGTCCTCGAGAAACCTACAAGGTTCATGGAGAAAGAGAAAAGATTGTCTCCTATCGAAATAAGAAGCAGGCTGGAAAATATTCCAGACGCAGATGTTGAACTGTTCGGGATCGATCCACAGGCATTGAGACCAGAGTGGATGATACTGACAATCCTGCCTATTCCATCAGTAAGCATGAGACCTTCCATCACACTCCAGTCTGGAGAGCGTGCAGAAGACGACCTTACACACAAGCTCGGAGATATTGTCCGTATCAACCAGAGACTGTTCGAGAACATCAACGCCGGAGCTCCTGAAATTATTATCGAAGATCTTTGGGATCTTCTGCAGTATCACGTTACTACATTTTTCAAGAATAATGTTGCACAGCTTCCTCCTGCAAGGCATAGAAGCGGAGAACCGCTGAAGACCTTAAGAGACAGGATAGAGAGCAAGCAGGGAAGGATAAGACATAATCTTGCAGGTAAGAGGACAAACTACAGCGCGCGTACAGTTATCTCACCAGACGCTATGCTTAAGATCAACGAAGTAGGTGTTCCGTCCGAGATGGCGAACAAACTGACTGTCCCTGAGAGAGTGACTGCATGGAATCTTGAATACTTGAAAACACTTATACAGAAAGGGCCTGATACTTATCCTGGCGCAAACTATGTCACAAGGCCTGACGGCAGAAGAAAAAGGATCACAGACGAGACAAAAGAGGAGCTGCTTGAGGAGCTTGAGCCAGGTTATATTGTAGAGCGTCATATCATCGACGGTGATGTCGCACTTTTCAACAGGCAGCCTTCACTCCACAGGATGAGCATGATGTGCCACCGTGTAAAAGTCCTCGACGGAAAGACACTGCGTATGAATGTCGCAGTATGTAAGCCGTACAACGCAGACTTTGACGGTGACGAGATGAACCTTCACATTCCGCAGACAGAAGAGGCTCGTGCAGAAGCAGAGATACTGATGGAAGTTCCGACACAATTGATCAGTCCAGCGTTCGGCCTGTCAGTCATGGGCTGTGTACAGGACGCTGTCACTGGAAATTATATCCTGACAAGCGCTGTCAAGATGTCGCGCGGAGAGGCAATAGAACTGTTATATTCAATCGGTGTCGATGATTTCACAAAATTGCGGAAGAACGAGCTCACTGGAAAAGAAATTTTCTCAGCCATACTTCCTAATGATTTCAATTTCACAGGAAGGAACAATGCATGCATTGCTCCAGGAGATCCGTGCAAGACCTGTCCAAAGTGGAAGAATGGCAAATGTGTCCTTGACGCCCGTATCGATATCACAGACGGACAGCTTACAAACGGAATAATTGACAGCAAGCAGCTGTCTTCAGGTTCTGGCTTTCTGCTTCGGAACATCCACAAGCAGTACGGACCTGACATGACCGCTATCATACTTACAAATCTTTTCAAACTTGGAATAAAGGTCCTTCTGAAGTACGGATTCACTGTCGGACTTGGAGATGTCGAGCTGACAGAGGATATCCAGAAAGAGATCAAGGATGAGCTTAACAATGCCTATGAAGAGGTTGACAAAGTAATTGCGCAGTACAACAGCGGAGACCTTAAGGAGCTTCCAGGAAGGACTGCGCGTGAAACATTAGAGAACATGATCCTGGGAATACTTAACAAGGCAAGGAACAAGACAGGAGAGATTGTCGCACGGCATGCAAAACACGACAACCCTGTCCTTACAATGGCACGATGCGGCCGTGGTAGGACACTGAACCTTGCAATGATGACCGGTTGTGTCGGACAGCAGTCACTGAGAGGAGGACGTATCGGAGAAGGTTTCTACAACAGAAGCCTGTCATGTTTCAGACGGAATGATCTTGGCGCTGCTGCGCACGGTTTTGTAAAGAACAGTTTCAAGGACGGACTTTCACCAGCAGAGTTCTTCTTCGGAGCGATTACAGGAAGAGACTCCCTGATGGACACTGCTCTTAGAACTCCAAGATCAGGATATCTATATAGAAGGTTGTCAAACGCAATGCAGGATCTGAAGATAGAGTATGACGGAACAGTGCGTGACGCTTCAAAACAGATCATCCAGTTCAGCTACGGAGAGGATGGAGTTGACGTTGCAAAATCAGAAAACGGAACAATCAATGTACAAAAGATAATCACAAATATTTGCGGAGAATAAAAATGTCAGAAGACTTGATCAAAGAATACACAGGACTTATCCCAGAGAAACTGCTAGATGATGTCAGGAAACACCTGCCGCCAAAGGCAAAGAAGGCTGATGTCAAGAAGATACTTGACCTACTGAAGGAAGAGTACGACAGCATCCAGGTCGAAGCAGGGGAATGTGTAGGTCTTGTCGCTGCTGAAAGTATAGGAGAGCCTGGCACACAGATGACCCTGAACACAAAACACTTCGGTGGTGTAGCAGAGCTTCAGGTCACATTAGGTCTTCCTAGGCTTATCGAGATATTTGACGGACGTGAAAACATATCAACTCCTATGATGGAGATCCATCTGAAGAACCAGAAATGTTCTGTCGAGGAAGTCACAAAGATCGCAGGAAAGATCAAAGAGACCCCTCTCTCCGAGCTTGCGCAGAGTTTCGAGGTAAACATCGCTGACGCGACAATCGAGGTCGAGCTCGACAAAGAAGCTGTTGCACAGGCAGGCATCAGGGTCGCGACAATCGTGAAGAGGCTCCAGCTGGGGCTGAAGAATGTCAGTGTCAAGAATAAGGATGACACCATACTGATCAAAGTCACCAAGGAAGGTGACGAACTCAACAAATTGTACCATGTAAAGGAGGAGTCAAAGAAAGTCTTTGTCTCTGGCATCAAAGGAGTGAGCCAGGTCCTTCCTGTCAAGATAGGAGACAGGTATGTCATCAAGACTGCTGGATCAAACCTAAAGTCTGTACTGAAAATGGATGAAGTTGATCCCTACAAGACAAAGTCAAATGATATCCACGAGATACGGAAAGTGCTTGGACTCGAGGCTGCAAGGCAGATGATAATCGACGAAGCAATCAATGTCCTTGAGACACAGGGTCTTGATATCAACATAAGGCACATCATGATCGCAGCTGACACTATGACTGTGGCCGGCGAGATAAGAGGAATCACACGTTACGGTATTGTCGGAGAGAAAAGCTCTGTGCTTGCGCGTGCATCTTTCGAGACACCGATAAAGCATATCATCTCTGCTTCTGAAAGGGGAGAGATCGATGAACTGAACAGTGTGATCGAGAATGTTATGATCAACCAGCCTGTTCCTATCGGGACAGGTCTTCCTGGATTAAGAACAAAAGAAGAAGGGAAACCGAAATGATTGACGAACTAAAAGAAAGGATCGAGAAAAAACTTGTGACAATCGGAACAGAATCAACTCTGAAAAATCTTAGAGAAGGAAACCTGGAGAAAGTCTTTATCACAAAGAACTGTCCAGAAGATGTCAGGGAAGATATCAAAGATTTCAGCGAAGAAGTCGAGATTGTTGAACTAGACAAGACAAACGAAGAACTTGGAGTTATGTGCAAGAAACAGTATGCGATATCAGTTTTAGGATTTCTAAAGGAGAAGTAAATGGCTATTAAATACGATATGGCAAGTATGCAATATATGTCTTCGTTCGAAAAGATCACAAGGAGCAAGCTCAAAGATTTCTTCCAGACAGAGGATATGCTTATCTTCATTGTCCAGCCGCTCCAGCTGAGAAGAGCTCTTGGACCGCAGGGAAAGAATGCGAAAATGCTGCGCCAGAAGTTCAACAAAAAGATAAAGATAGTTGAATACAATCCTAATGTAATCACATTCATCAAGAATATGATACACCCGCTGAAAGCTGTGAATATCACAGATGAAGACGGTGTAGTGACAATAGAGGGTCCGGACAGGGAGACGAAAGCTTTATTAATAGGTAGAAATGCTTCCAATCTGAGGGCGCTGGAGAACGCTGTTAAGCGTTATTTCAGCATAAAAGAGATAAAAGTTGTGTAAAAATGGGAAAAAAACCACGTGGACTGAACGCTGGAAAGAAACTCGCAAAGAGAAGACGAGTCAGCAGAAGGATGGACACTAAATATCTGATTAAATTGCATGATCTTAAAAGAAAAGCTGATCCGCTTGAAGGAGCGCACCAGGCAAAAGGCATTGTTCTTGAAAAAGTTGAACGTGAGGCAAAACAGCCAAACTCTGCAATGCGAAAATGCGTGCGTGTACAGCTGATCAAGAACGGAAAACAAATAACAGCATTCGTTCCTGGAGACGGCGCGATCAAGATGGTTGACGAGCACGACCAGGTTGTCGTGGAGTGCATCGGCGGAACAAAAGGACGGGCAAAGGGAGATATTCCTGCTGTCAAATGGCAGGTTATCAAGACAAACGACCAGTCACTTAAAGCATTGTTATCTGGAAAACTGGAAAAAGCTAGAAGATAAAGATGGAAGCGAAACTATTCAACAAATGGTCATTCGAAGGGATCAAGGTAGAAGATCCTGGACTGCAGAGATATGTTTCACTCCAGCCAGTAATCATACCAAAAACAGGAGCGCACTATGTCGGGGCGCGTTTCCATAAGTCTGATACCAATATAATCGAGAGATTTGTCAACAAGATCATGGTCGCAGGACACAAAGGAAAGAAACATTTCATTTCCTCTGGAAAAAGGACAGGAAAAGCAGCAAACGCTCTTGAGATCATGAAGAAGACAATGGAAATCATCGAAGAAAGAACAAAAAAGAATCCTATTCTTGTTGTTGTAAAGGCGCTTGAGAACGCTGCTCCTCGTGAAGAAATAATCACCATTGAGTATGGTGGAGCACGTTATCCAAAAGCTGTCGAATGCGCTCCGCAAAGAAGGATCGATGTCGCTATCCGTCTTATGGTGCAAGGATCTTTCCAGAAAGCATTCAACAAAGGAAAGAAAGCTTACGAGACACTGGCAGCAGAACTTATCAATGCTTACAATCTTTCAAACCAGTCAACTGCAATCTCCAAAAAACTGGAGATGGAAAGACAGTCTGATTCCAGCAGATAGAATGAAGACTGTTTTCATTGCGGGAAGCCGAAAATTCTACGATAAAATTGTCAATCTTATTTCAGAACTGAAAAAGAGAGATATTTCAGCTGATAAAGCAGAAGATTGGGATAAAACACAGAAAGATACATTCGAAAGCGAGAAAAAAGCATTGTTTGCTGCGTTTGAAAAGATCGACGATGCTGATATCGTGTATATTTTCGCAGATAATGGATATATTGGAAAGACAGTCGCTATCGAGATTGCCTATGCATATGCGAAAGGCAAAGAGGTTGTCTCTTCTGAAGAACTTGAAGAGCTTTCAGCCCGCACACTTATTTCTAAAGTCATGAGCCCAGAAGAATTGATAGAATATTGCAAATAGATTATTTTTCTGAAGAACTTAGGTAGCAATATTATTTACAAAACCTGATTCTGGCAATGCTGCTTGTGCTGCTGCCATCTCAACTGGCTCGCATCCGTATGGACATTCTGCTCCGATCATAGGCTCTGCACTTGTCTCCATTACAAAATTCTCGCCATAGTTCAGGACCAATGCTCCAAGAGCAATTGCAAATGCTATCAGAAGTACAGTTGCTAACAATGGTGAAATCCCTCTTTTATTCAAAACTACCACCTGAATATATGGATAGTCTTTTGGTATATAAGCTTTTTGGGTGCAGAAAGACTTAAATAGCTTATTCCTATATATGAATCCATGGTAGAGATTGTGCTTGATTTGAAGAAGAATATTGACAAGAATGCTGCATTCTATTATGAAAAGGCAAAGAAGGCAAAGCGCAAGATAGATGGCGCCAAAAAAATAGTTGCAGAAGCCAGGAAAGACCTGGAAAAAGCTGAGAAAGAAAAAGAAAAGATCATGGAACAGATCGAGAAAGAAGAGAAAGAAAAGAAAAAGAAAAAAGTCCGGAAAAAGGAGTGGTATGAAAAATTCAGGTGGTTCATCTCTTCTTCAGGTTTTCTCTGCATTGGCGGAAAGGATGCAACTACAAACGATATCATTGTCAAGAAACATTGTGAGAAAGGAGATCTTGTGTTCCACACTGATATTGCAGGCTCTCCATTCTTTGTGATAAAGGCAGAAGGAAAAGAGATTGACGAGCAGACAAAAGAAGAGGTTGCCACTGCAACAGCTGCCTATTCAAGAGCATGGAAACTCGGGATATCAACAACAGAAGTCTACTGCGTCTCTCCTGACCAGCTGAAGCACGAGATGGGGCTGCCAAAAGGCACGTTCATGGTTTACGGAAAAAGGCAGTACTTTAGTCCTACACTGAAGATTGCAGTGGGAATGACTGAAAAAGGAGTTCCAATGGGAGGTCCTGTCAGCGCAGTGAAAAAGCACTGCAAGGCTTATGTGACAATCAAGATCGGTGACATGAAAAAGTCTGAGATCGCAAAACGCATCCAGAAGAAGATAGGCGGGGACAGTGAAGATATAATGCCCTGCCTTCCAACTGGAGGGTATGCGATTGTCAAAGAGTAAAGTTTTTATATGCATATTACCAATTTAAAGCAAAGGTGGTAGATTGGCTGAAAAATTAACTTTCAAGGATAAAGTAGAGAAGATAAAGAAGAACAAGCAGGTCAAGAACAAAGATAACGCCATAAACAAACTGATTTCTGATACTATTGCCACGTTGAAAGGCGATGATGTTGAAAAGTTTCTTCAGGAGATAAAAGAGGCAGGACAGATTGAGGGTTTCATAGGCGAGCCTCTTAAGAAATTTTCTTTGGTCTATGAAAAATATCAGGAACAGATAGAACCTTTGTACTTCTGGTTCCTTGGATTCCTGAAAGATTCTCTTAAGATAAAGACATCTGACATAAAGAAGTTGGTTGATACATATTCTGCATCAGAAGCATCTGCATTCCACAAGCATATGGGAACAAATATCGGCGCGATCCAGGACAGGATCTCTAATTCGCTCATCACAATCAACCGGTTGGTAAGACAGGACCTCTTCAAGATGATACGTGAGATCGGGATAATAACTGACAGGCTGGAGATGGTGTACGCTGGGGGTAAATTCGGAGCTGAAAGGCCAGGCGGACCTCATAATGCTGCAGAGATCGCGATGAAAGATATGTACATCAATCTGGTCGAGGGAGGATCAAAAGCTCCTGGTTCTGTCTATGGTCTTGGAAGCCAGGTCGGTTTCATCACACTTCCGGATTTATTTTTGCATACGCATATATTTGACAAGGATAAGGTCGAGAGCGTAGTTGACGGTCTTGGAGGAGTATCTCCAAAAGTTAAAGAAGTGCTCGGACGGAAGCTGAAAGCCTATGCGATCTGGCGTAAGTCTTACAAGAGCAACCTTGAGAGAAGAAGGAAGTTCATGCTCGCATATCTTAAACAGTATTACAACAATATAATGCTGCAGATACAGTGGATGAAACCTTACCTGCAGATGTCTAAACGGATGAACATGCGAATGGACATCAAGGAGACACCAGATATTCTTGCTGCGATAGAGCAGACAGCCATGGAGATCGAACTGCTTATCAAGATAGGAAAATCAGGAAACCACAACAAAGTTGTTGTACTTAATTTATATTTCCGCACATCACCAGAGACAGAGTTCTCGCAGAAATACCAGGCTCCGACGACAAAGTTCATGGGAAGGACAGAGATCTCATTGAAAAGCTATGCACTCAGCGACGCGCAGGTAAAAGCGTACGAGATGAACTCTAAACTTGAAGATTATGAATTGCTGGACCAGATCGGAGGAGATATCAAGGATTCGCTTGAATCTTTTGGGGACGAGCTTAAGATATATCTTGCGCAGGCGAACAAGGTAGCGACACAATCCTCAGAGGATGCTGTGAAAGAAGCAAAGAGCAAGATGGCTGCAGGAGCAAGCGCCCAAGCAGGAACAAAAGTGGTGGAGAAACAGCCATGGTGGAAACCTATCGAGCCTTTTGTGATGGTGCCAAAAGGATTCATCGACATAATCGGAATATTCATCACGTTTCCTAAATTTTCAAAGTCAAAAGAAAAGAAACCAACAAAAGCTGTGCTCGACAAGCAGCTGGATGATGCCAAGACAGGTGCGACTGGAACTGCATGGCTGATGTATAATTTGTTTAAGAAATCCCACAGGATGATATCCTGGTAAATCAGATATCCTTTTCTTTCTTTAATGATTCTTCTCTAAGCGAGCTTGTCTCGATATCCTGTCTCTGCGGCTCTTTTCCTTCTGGAACTTTCTCCTCTGTCAGTATCTTGTCCTGCTTTTTCTTCTTGGTCTCTTTTTCTTCTGCCAGTTCCTCTAGTTCCTTTTTCTCCCCTGTCTCTTCCTTCTCTTCTTTTCTAGCGCCGAGCGCTTTTTCCAGCTTTCCTCTCAGACCAGGAGATTTCTCGACCTTTCCTTTAGGCGAGATTGTCTTGAACTCAACACCTTCAAGTTCTGCCTTCACTATATCTTTTTCTTCCACTGCCTCTTTGACAGCTGTAACCTTAACATGATGAGGAGGATTCTTGATGCCGTGCTTCCATAGCTCGTGGTTGAGTTTTGGACCGATCTTCACATCAGATAATTCTACTTTCATATGCTTTGCAAGAAAATTCTTAACACCTGTGACAGCTTTTTTAGCTCTCCTGTATTTAGCAGTCTTGATCCACTCACGTCTAAGCGGAATATTGTAGACGCGTTCAAGCTTCTTCTCAGGTGCTTTTTTCTTTGCCATCTTCATGCCTTCATCTTAGTTCTACGCCAGCTTCTTTTTGTGGTTGTCATCCTAGCTGGATGCAGACGTCTGTTCATGCTGTATTTTTTTAATACTGCCCAGAACGGAGCCCATCTTGTTCTCCTTCCGCGCTTTATCAGACGCTTCTTTTTTGATGGATGTTTGTATCGTGCCATTTTTATTCCTGTCCCTCTGCTGGTTCTAGTTCTTCTGGAATCTCTTCCTCTGTATTGACAGCCTCTTCTACAGATGCTTCCTCAACACTTGGCTGCAGCTCTGGCTCTTTTAGTTTCTTTGCTTTTGCTTCTGGAGCAACCTGTTTTGCAACACTGTCCATAAGCTTTCTTCCTTTGCCAGAAATCCGTCTTCCTCTCTTTATTGCCTTGTCTTCAAGCTCGACAAGGTCTGCAGCCTGCAATTGCTGCAGTATCTTTCTTATGATAGAACCAGATGCTCTTGTGAATTTTTCTGGTTTTCTGCTTTTTGAACGGTAGTGTCTTGCACCGAACTTTGTCCTTAATTTTTCAGTGCCGATCGGACCTTTGATATAGATGACTCTTAGAACAGCAGCTGCTCTCACATACCACCAGTCATCCCTGACAGGCGGCTTGTTCTTTCCAGGAGATGTCTTTACAAAAGTAGCCCACTCTGGAGCTTTGATCTCTGGAATTTTCTTCAGTTCTTCAGCTGCTTTGTCAATAAGCGCATTTGGATTTGTATCAAATACTGTTACCATTTTTTATCAATTCCGACCTTGCGGTCTACAGTGGCACCAACGGTGCTCATAATTCTGTATATAGGAAAATATAGGGGGTTTATAAAGGTTTTGGGCAGGTTTTGATTAATTTTTTATAGTGGTGCTTTTCCCAAAATTTCATGGTAGAGTACGCAAAAATAAAGGCTGATGACAGGCATCCTAGAAACGGCAACCGTTATGCAGTCCCTGTAAAAGGCGGATGGCATTTTCATCTTGCAGATTCAAAAAATCTTGATCTCAGGAAGGATCAATTAGTAAGAGTACTAAGATATCAACCTAATAATAAAGGGATTCGTTTTGCAACAAAATATATTCCTTTGGATATTGATCTGATGACAGAAAGATTGGAAAGGATGGATATGAAAGGAGTCAGTGCTTTGGTCCTCTTTGATCCTGCATACAAACCAAAACCCGGCAAAGGAAACCCATTCATCTCGATTGCAAGGGATGAGGAAGAAGTACAAAGGGCGGTCAACAATATCGTGTTTGGCTTTGGATGGTGCCCTAAAGATTTGGAAAATGAGAAATGTTATGATAACTATGGCAGACTGTTCGGGAAACGCGCCTGTACAAGAAGAGATGTAAGGCATTTGATGATGAGAAACAACAGCAGGGATGGTGTGCTTTTTGTTCCAGTCGCAAGGATTGTTGCCCTAGAAAACGAAAGACCGAAAAGCCAAAGGGGCAAAGGCCCTGGAATAGATGAAGAAGTTCTGAAATACTGTGTGAATACTGCCTTTATGCCAAGAGTTTGAAGCTCACTGGCCACTAGACACCTGCGCATAAGCTTTATATAACATACTTAGTACGTTCTATAATATAGACAATAGACTATTGTCCGAAGTAGAATGAGTAGTATCAGCTATAAGAAGAAAGAGAATTCTCAGTCTGAGCTAGTTGCAACTCTCAACCCAATAGTCAAGGAATGGTTCTTCTCAAAGTTCAAGGAGTTCGCACTGCCACAATTATACTCTGTCCTTGAGATACATAGTAGGAACAATGTCTTGGTTTCTGCTCCAACTGGCTCTGGAAAAACTCTCACTGCTTTTCTTTCTATATTGAACGACCTGATAAATCTTGCAGAGGCAGGAAACCTGCAGGACCGTGTTTATTGTGTCTATATATCTCCGCTAAAAGCACTGAACAATGACATCCAGATAAATCTGAGAGAGCCTCTTGAAGAGATGAAAAAGATTGCAATGGAAAAGTTCGGAAAGGATATTGATGTGCGTGTTGCTGTGCGGACAGGAGATACAACTCCTTCAGAAAAAACAAAGATGCTCAAGAATCCTCCGCACATCCTGATCACAACTCCAGAATCACTTGCTATTGTCTTGTCCTCTATAAAATTCAGAGAACACCTGACACAGTTATGGTGGGTTGTGATAGATGAGATCCACGCTCTTGCAGAGAACAAGCGTGGTGTTCACCTCTCGCTTTCCTTAGAAAGATTGAACCATCTGTCAGAGTTCACTCGTGTGGGATTGAGCGCTACTGTCGCTCCGCTCGAGGATATTGCGAGATTCTTGGTAGGGACTGGAAGAGAGTGCAAGATTATTGATATACAATATATGAAAGAGACTGACATCAAAGTCCTGAGTCCTGTGAAGAACATGATCAAGACTCCGTATGCTGTACGGGAGAATTCTATGTACGAGCTTATCCATGATCTGATACAGCAGCATAAGACAACCTTGATATTTACAAATACGCGTGCAGGAACAGAGCGTGTTGTCCACAATCTCAAAGAGAAATATCCGCAGCATTATACAAAAAATATAGAGACTGAGGAAACATTATCATTGATAGGAGCGCACCACGGTTCTCTGAGCAAGAAACACCGTCTGAAAATAGAACAGCAATTGCGTGACGGACTGCTGAGATGCGTCTGCTGCAGCACGTCCCTGGAGCTTGGCATTGATATAGGGTACATAGATCTTGTCATTCTTCTTGGAAGTCCAAAATCTGTTGCTCGTGCACTGCAGAGGATAGGAAGATCCGGGCACAAACTGCACGAGACTGCAAAAGGAAGGATTATTGTCACTGACAGGGATGATCTTGTTGAATGTTCTTTGATATTGAAATCAGCTGTCGAGAAAAAGATAGACCAGGTACATATTCCTGTGAACTGTCTTGATGTTCTTGCTCAGCAGATATTCGGTATGGCAATTGCACAGGTATGGCATCTTGATGAGCTTTATGAAGTTATCAAGAAAAGCTATTGTTACAGAGATCTTGACAAGAAAGATTTTGACAATGTTGTCGACTATCTTGCTGGAAAATACGCGCAATTAGCAGACCGTTATGTCTATGCAAAGATCTGGAAGTTGGGCGGAAGGATTGGAAAAAAAGGAAGGATGAGCCGTGTATTGTACATGACAAACATCGGAACTATCCCAGACCAGACAGCTGTTCTTGTAAAAGTTGGAGAGGAAGTGATCGGAACTTTTGACGACAGTTTTCTTGAATCATTGAAGCCGAATGATATTTTTGTTCTAGGTGGAAATGTTTACCAGTTCAGGTATTCACGAGGTAATGTCGCGCAGGTTGCTGCTGCGCCTGGAAGGATGCCGACTGTGCCTTCGTGGTTCTCAGAGATGCTTCCGTTAAGCTTTGACCTTTCACAATCCATCCTGAAGTTCAGGCAGTACATGGATGAAAAATTCAAGCAGAAACTTTCAAAGGACGAGATAATGAAGTTCATCTACAACTATCTCTATGTTGACGAGAATGCTGCAAATTCAATATATGAATATTTCAAGGAACAGTACAATTATGCAAAGATACCTCATTTCAAAAGGATTGTTGTTGAAAATTATAATGAAGAAGGAAAGATGCACTACATATTCCATACATTGTACGGAAGAAGGGTCAATGATGTTTTATCCAGGGCATTAGGTTATGCAATATTGCGGCAGCAGAAGAGGGACGCACGGATCTCGATAACAGACAATGGTTTCACAATAACGTGCGATGCAAAGATACAGCCGATGCGCGCGTTTTCATTGCTGAAATCAGACGAGCTTCGCCAGGTCATGGAGATTGCTCTTGACAGGAGCCAGGTCTTATTGCGAAGGTTCAGGCACTGCGCTGGCCGTTCATTGATGATCCTGCGGAACTACAAAGGACAGAGGAAGACTGTTGGAAAACAGCAGGTAAGCTCCATGATTTTAATGTCTGCTGTCAAGCGGATAAGCAGGAATTTTCCGATACTGAAAGAAGCAAGAAGAGAAGTCCTTGAAGATCTCATGGATATTACCCATGCAGAGCATATCCTAAAGCAGATCGAAGACGGAAACATAAAGATCGAAGAGATAAATACTACATTACCTTCACCATTTGCATTCAATCTAGCATTGCAGGGTTACAGCGATATACTTAAGATGGAGGATAAGATAGAATTCATCAGGAGGCTGCACCAGAATGTCCTTGCAAAGATCGCTTTACAGAAAGGGCAGCGAGGGTTGAAGACAAAAGATAAGGATATTCCAGAGGAGGAATACATAACAAAGTACGAGGATCTTTCGGACTTTTCGTATGAAAAGATGTGGACCCGGGATGAAGAGAGAAAAGAAAAAGCTCTAAAGAAAAAAGCAGAAGATGAAGAGTACAGAAAACAATTGCTTGTGCTACAGCTGAAGAGAGCTGCACGGAAAATCTCACTCGACCCGCAGATAGAGTACGATTGCCAAAGGCTTATCCTCGGAGAAAGAGAAGGATTCAAAAAAGATTTCAAGGAATGGCTTGAAGGATTGCTTTCTGGTGCCATACCTAAGATCTGGTCTGATGATCTGGTAAAGTTTCTGCAGAAAGCAAAGGATGAGATCTAACCAACCAATTTCTTTCCGACATAACCATAAAGAACTTTGAATGACTCTGAATAAATCTTATCCTGTATGACATCATCTTCTGTCCTGCTCTGCACAGCGCGGGCCATTGCAAGATTGACTTCAAGGCCTTTGCGTGATTCCATTGCAGGCTTTAATAATTCTTTCCGGACCCAGATTCCTGCCGGCCTAAGATCAGGCCTGTGAAGGTCAGATCCTGTAAAGACTGGAACCTCTGGATGTTTCTCATGGTAGTATTCTGACCAGAGGTTTGTATAACCTTGTATCGGTGTGACACCGCCGTTGAAAACTTCCAGGAACAATGGAATGCCTAGAACGTCAGCAATTTCGAACGCGCGGTCAACATTCTCCTCTGTCTCGAACGAACCCTGAAGACCAGGATGGTTTACAGTTGCGAACGGATATGCCTGTGAAAGGAATTCGTTGACAGGAAGTATCCTTGCGCGTTCTGGTCTTGTGATATTACAAGGACGGATCATCTCAAGGTTAAGCAATGGCTTATCGCCAGGTTTCATGACAATATGGTCTTCTCTTGCATTCATTATGTAGAGTGTGTGATATTTTGTCATCCTTAACAGGCCTTTTTTTGGAGATAGGGTTATCATCCAGTTATCAGAATCAATGTCAAACCGCTTTGTGATGCTTTCTGGCGGGCGATTCTTCAGTGTGATAAAGAAAAGATTGTTGTCATGATCTGTCACATACAAAACTCTGACACGATACTTTCTCATATGCTTGACAGCTGAGATAAATGGATCCCGTAATCTCACAGCGTCGTGGGAAAACGGATAGCCTGAATGATAGTGCGGGTTTATCTTATAATGTGTCTTTGCAAGCTCTCTCTCTCTTAGCCTATGTTTTCCGATCTCTATTGATCTTGACAGGATGCTCATCAGGCTGAGATTGCTTAGATATTTCTCCCGGAATCTTCTGTCTTTCAGTGTCTGTTTTATTTTTTGGAGCAAAGAGCCCAAATTATTCTGCCACCTTCTCTGCTCTTCTAGTTCAGGAGAATAAGTCAACATCTTTGCTAGGTCTTCGAGTCGCTTCATCTTTTTTTTGAGAAGCGCAATATGTATATAAGCTTTTATATTCGCAAAACTTTATAAGTCTGATTATCCTAGAGCACATTATGAAGATCAAAGACAAGATAGAGATCATTGACCTTGCATTAAAGCTAGATAAGATTCTGATATTTGCAGACTTCCATGTAGGTTATGAAGAGGCATTGAACAAACAAGGTGTTCTTGTCCCAAGATTCCAGTTCAAAGACACTATGGAGAGATTGGATAAGATCTTTGAGAATATCGAAGGCAAGGAGATAGAAACAATAATTGTCAACGGCGACCTGAAGCACGAGTTCGGCACAATATCAGAGACTGAGTGGAGGCAGGCACTGAAGATATTTGACTATCTTGCAGAGAGATGCAAGAAGATGATCCTGATAAAAGGAAACCACGACAAGATCCTTGGGCCGATTGCAGAGAAAAGAAACCTGGAGATTGCAGAGTTTGTTGTCATCGATGATGTGTTGATATGCCATGGAGATAAGATTGATTCGGATTTGGAAAATGCTATAGAGAACAAGAACATCAAAACAATCATAATTGGCCATGAACATCCTGCTGTCACATTACGGGAATCTGCAGAAGCTGTACGGAGCGAGAAGTACAAATGCTATCTTGTTGGAAAATATAAAGGAAAGATACTGATTGTACAGCCGTCGTTCAATCTTGTGACAGAAGGGACTGATGTTGCCAAAGAAAGATTATTGTCACCTTTCCTCAAACAAGATCTATCCAAGTTCAGCGTGTTTGTTGTTGCTGACAAAGTCTATGAGTTCGGTAAGATTAAGAATTTAGAATGATTATGTTTATTTCAACTTCTCTTTCTTTGCCTTGTCAGAGATAATGGCAGAGTTTCCAAAAGGATCCTCAAGAATCAGTTTCATCTTATCCTTGCCTTCTTTGACATCCAATACCTTATCGACCATCTTTCTGATTTTTTTTCTTTTTGCAGCGTCCTCTTCGCCTTCCTTGTTGAACTCAAGCACCTTCAAGATGTCATCCAGCATCCTTTCGATATTAGCAACATAACCTTCAGCGTTTATGCCAGGCTCCACAGTTAT
The DNA here is from genome assembly GCA_019323355.1 of Candidatus Woesearchaeota archaeon. Classification (GTDB taxonomy): domain Archaea; phylum Nanobdellota; class Nanobdellia; order Woesearchaeales; family WJKV01; genus JAGLWF01. The sequence goes on from JAHWHI010000036.1 coordinate 25,732, forward strand.
CTTCAGGTCAGGCCATTTGATTGTTGCTTCTGAACTTTTGACAACACGGATCTTCAAATCATCAAGACTGCTGATCTCAAGTGTGTATCTGCAGGGCTCTTTCTTGACAAGTATCTCAACATCAGATTTCTTGAACCCGCAGCTCGAACAGTCCATTGAGAAGATAGCTACTTTTCCAAAATAAGGAACCTCTGTCTCCTGCTCTCTGAGTGTCAGTGTCTTTTCACGGCACATTGGGCAGGTTTCGCCTTTAAGTTCATCCATAAAACAGAAGAGAATTCATTAGTTTATATATTTTTTGAATCCAAAAATAAAAAGCAAGAAAAAGCAGATCTAAAGATCGTCTGCAGAATTCATCTGTTGGTGCCTGAAAACAGATGCGAACTCAGGTGTTGCCACAATGTAGTCCTCTCCGAATCCTGCTATATCGCCGTCTATTGCGTCGCATGTCTTCTTTAGTTTGTTAACAGCACGTTTCAATTCAACGATATCCTTTTCCTTCAATGGTGCGATATTGATAAGCGCGATAGTCATCCCCTGGCGAAGAGCATCGAGAATTGGTTTGATATCTTCGAATTCTTCCATCACAAATGGACGTACTGTTATCTTGTTTCTGGTGAATGTCTCTGTAGTCTCTGGACCTAGTTCAACATACTCCTCTTCAACTGGTTCTTCAAAATCAGTCTGCCGAGATGTATTCCCAAACCTTCGGGACAGTTGATTCTTTATATTCAGAAATGTTTCTTTCATCCTCCTATTAACCTCCTCTCTAGTGAGGAAGAATAATTTCACTAAATATATAAATATTTCGATTCACAAAAACAGCCCAGACCATAAGGTTTATAAAGAACTCACCAAAATCATATACCATGGCAAGACAGAGGAAAGGAGTTGCATATCGGGCTCTGGAAAGGCCCTATACAAGGATATCTAAGTTCAATAAGAAGCAATTCACTAGAGGCAATCCTCACATTAATATTTCTCAGTTCGAGATGGGAAACAAGACAAAGAAATTCCCGTTCTGCGTAGACCTTATTGCTGAAGACAATCTTCAGATAAGGCATACTTCAATGGAGAGTGCAAGGCAGGCTTCAAACAGGTATCTTGAGAAGAATCTTGGAAAAGAAGGGTACCATTTCAAGTTCAAGATATACCCGCACCATATTCTTAGGGAGAATCCATTGGCTTCTGGTGCTGGTGCTGACCGTATGAGCACTGGTATGAAAAAATCCTTTGGAAAGACAATCGGAAAAGCAGCGCAGGTCAAGAAAGGAAAACAGATCATCTGCATAGGTGTTGAAGAGAAGCATACCAAAGTTGCAAAGCGCGCAATGACACTTGCAAAGAACAAGCTGGCATGCAAATATTCAATCAAAGTCTATCCAAATCCGCTTTTCAAGAAATAAACTTTATTCTTTTGCATATTCTGCGATCTTTGATTTGAGTTCCTCGATGTCATATATAGCCTCTTTGAACTCTTTGTATTTCTTGTCGTTCCTGAACTTTTGAATTATCTCTTCTTTCTCATCTTCATCAAACATATCTGTCTTTGAGAGATATATCAGGATAGGCTTTCTGAACTCTTTTTTCAGCCGGGAATAAAGTTTGACCTGGCTCTCGAGCGGATAGCTGCTCTGCGTAAGATCAAAGATGTAGAGTATCTGGTGGGCAATATATTTTATTGTAAGGAAAGCCTGTTTCTCGATCACATTCATCTTCTCGAACCTGTTCAGTGTTCCAGGAGTGTCGACAAGCTGGATCTTCTTATGATTCTGCATAAGATAACCAAGGTTCAGTTTTTTTGTTGTGAATGCATAAGCCTGGATCTCAGGCTTGCTCTTTGATATCTTTGAGAGAAGGGTGGATTTTCCTACATTTGGAAAGCCTGCGATGGCAACTGTATAGAGCTTTGTCTTTATCGTAGGAAAGTTTTTCATCGCTTTCCTGCATTCCTCCAGGAATAGAAGGTCTTTCTTCACCTGTTTCAGGAGAGAGCTGATCCTTCCAGAGAAACTTCTCCGTATCTCATTGACCTTGCGGAAATCCTGGCACTTGCGCAGTTTCGAGGAATAAATCTTGAACATGTCATTCAGTTTCTTTGCGCACCAGTCGATCGCGCCAAGAGATTTCCTGAGATCGTCGATTGAGAAATACAGTGATATCAGGTCCTGGTAGAAAATATGCAGATTGTCAAAAGAGGGATATGCTTTCGGGATCTTTTCTAGTGTGCCTGCTAATTCCTTCTTGATGACCATCATACGCTTGAGCTCTATCTGCTTGGATTTCTTCAGACGTTCTCCCTTGACATTGCTCCTTACCTCAGATGCAGCCTTAGCACCTTTCTTGAAAGCTATGTCTAGATAGAAATCCGGATCCTCTATTTTGCCTAATCCTGGTATGTCCATGGGATACTCCAGAACAGGGCTATTTAAAAGGCTTTTGGGATACTAGAGAAACCTTTATAAATGCCTTATTTTTTTGAACATGTATGGCTGAGTATAAGCTTGTTATCGGGACAAAGGATGGGAAATCTTACCAGAAAGAACTGAAGAGCCCAGAAGCTGACCTATTGTTCGACAAAAAAGTCGGAGACAAGATCAGTGGAGATGCTATAGGATTCCCGGGTTACGAATTTGAAGTCACAGGAGGATCAGACAAGTCTGGTTTCCCAATGAGAAAGGATGTTTCTGCAAGCCGAAGAAAAAAGATATTCACAACTAGTTCTCATGGTGTTTGGATTCCGCAGAAAGGAAAGAAAGTCAGAAAGACTGTTGCAGGAAATATGGTACATGAAAATACTGCACAGATCAACCTTAAAGTTTTGAAAGAAGGAAAAGCACCGCTTGCACCAGTAGAAGCACAAGAAGAGCAAAGCTCTTCTGTGTCCCAGGAATCTTCGATTCCTGCGAAGAAAGCACAAGAAGAAGAAGCAGAGAAGACAGAAGCAAAACCTGCAGAGACTAAGGAAGAAAAAACAGAAGCAAAGCCTGCAGAGGCAAGTGCATAAATTTATAAATATCTCTTTTATCTGTTATATGGTGGGTTGATAGATTACTTGGTGGTATAAAATCGCTGCGAAAAAAGAAAAGACAAAGAAAAAAGTAAATTCTGAAGATATCCAGCCAGAGATAAATATCGGACTTATCGGCCATGTTGACCACGGAAAGACCACCCTGACAGAGAAGCTGAGCGGAAAGTGGACAGACACGCACAGCGAGGAACTGAAGAGGGGGATCACAATACGTCTTGGTTATGCAGATTCTACATTTTACAAATGTTCAAAATGCAACAAATACTGTGTCAGAGGGAAATGCTCCTGCGGAAAAGATGCAGAGAAAGTAAAGACAGTCAGTTTTGTTGACGCGCCTGGACACGAGACACTGATGGCGACTATGCTGTGCGGTGCCACAATCATGGACGGTGCTATCCTGATGGTTGCTGCGAACGAAGAATGCCCGCAGCCGCAGACCAGAGAGCATCTCATGGCACTGCAGATCGCAGGAATCAAAAATATTGTCATTGTGCAGAACAAGATAGACCTTGTCTCTGAAGAAGATGCGATGAAAAACTACAAGCAGATCAGAGAGTTCCTGAAAGAGACTGACTACAGCGACGCTCCGATCATACCTATGAGCGCATTACACGGAACAAATGTTGACATTCTTATCGCGACAATCCTGGAAAAGATCCCGACTCCAGAACGGGATCCGGACGCTATTCCAATGATGTTTGTCGCGCGGTCATTCGATATAAACAAGCCGGGATCAGATCCGATAAAGATGAAAGGGGGGATTCTTGGAGGAAGCCTCAAACAAGGAACACTTAAGGTCGGAGAGGAGATCGAGATCAGGCCTGGAAGAAGAATACAGAGGCACAACAAGTTCGTGTGCCAGCCACTGAAGACAAAGATCATAGGTCTGATGACAGGAGGAACTCCTGTCGAGAGCATCGGGCCTGGCGGTTCTGTCGCTGTGCTGACAGAGCTTGACCCTTCTGTTGTCGGCGCAGACAATCTAGTAGGAAGTGTGGTCGGATATCCTGAAAAACTTCCGCCCATCTGGGATGAACTGAAATTCAAGACAAACCTGCTCGACAGGGTAGTGGGTGCAAAAGATGATCTTGTTGTAAAACCTCTTGCAGAGAATGAGGTACTTATGCTTAATATCAACAGTGCCGCGACTGTCGGCGTTATCAAAGAGCTCCGGAAAGGGATTGCGACGTGCACTCTAAAGCTGCCAGTCTGTGCAGAGCCTGGAAGTAAGGTCACTATCTCGCGTTCACTAGGCAACAGATGGAGATTGATCGGTTACGGAATCATCCAGTAAGTTTTATTGCATAAAAAAGAGGTTTGGATGGCAAAAAAAGAAAAAGAGGTCAGAGTTCTCTGGCATAAATATTTCTTTCCAGCGCTAATCGCAGGATTAGGCGTGGCAATCGTGGCATATTTCTTCGAGCTGAACAGCGCCAACCTGTTGATGTTTGCCAGTGTCGGCGCTTCTGCAGTGACAATATCACACAAGTACAGGCACCATCTAACAACCTTGAGGACAACGATACTCGCTTATATCGCAGGATGCATCATCAGCCTTTTCATCGGCGCGATAGGAGTGAACATAGGTCTCTCGATACCTGTCCAGGTATTTTTTGTTGTCGCCCTCGTCTCATTTGCAATATTATATTTCAACATATTTCATCCTCCTGCTGTGAGCGCGAGCATAAGTTTCATTATATTCCACAGGAATCCTTCTGATCTAGTATTCCTCCTGGCAAGCATAATCATACTTTTTATTGTCATACGGTTCTTCATCTATGTGTGGTACGAGCATCTTTCAATCAAAGATTTTATACACGAATTCACGCATTTAAAGATGCACAACAAGTGATGTTGTTATGTTCTATACAACGATTATTTATATAACTCCGAAGCCTATAATATTGTATGAAGATAGAGGATATTATCATACGGCCGGGGAATTTTTCAGTGTTCACAAAAAAACAAGGCAGCTTGTTCTGGCCCCACACTTACAAGTATATCAGCTCTGACGGAATAAAACTTAGATCAAGAGAGGAGTGCGACTGGCACTATATCCTGTCGAGAAACGGCATATACCACACTTATGAACCTAATCTTTCAGGCACGAGGAGACGGCCTGATTTCGGCACTGCAAACAATTTCCTGATAGAATTATGCGGAATGGTAGAGGCCCCATTTCCAAAAAAGAGCGACGCTGGCAGAAGAAAAAAATACAAAAAGGAGATGGCAGAAAAGAGAAAAGAATATCTCAACAGAAGATATAATGTCTTTGAAGTATACAAAGAAGTCATTGTCCTGAACGGATTTGTCCTGAAAAATATACGGGACGCTGCTGTCTCATTAGTGCTGAGAATCATTGAAAGATACAATCCCAGATGCAGAGGCAATACCGAAGATGTAGCTTTCTGGGAGATAAACAAGAATTAAATGCAGTAGCAGAAAAAAAGAATAAAATAAAAAATAAAAATCTACCTGTATGTTGGCAGGGCGACACTGAATTCTTGATAACCTAGCACAAAACCAATCTGTTCAAATTCACTGTCTGTCATAGCGCCTGTCTCGAAGTCAGGATGTATATTGTCAAGCATCTCAACATATCTCTGCAGGCCGTTCATGCTTAGAGCATAGTCATTTGTCTGCGAGACTCTTGATTTCTCCTCTACAACCCTATCCACATCCATGTCGAATGCAACAGCTAGCGTCTCTCCGGATTCAAGCTGCCTGTCCATCTGCTTCTCAAAGTTGAAACTGAAGTCTGCAGCATACTCCTCTCCGTCAGGGAATGTGATGACTGCGCCTTCCTCTGCATCTGTATAGACTTTCAGCATGACGTATGATCCCGGATCGATAAGTTTCTTTGCGACACGGATCCTTGATCCAGGAGCAATGGTTATTTCCTGGCGTCCCTTGAACAGGAGTTCCTTATCCCCTCTCAGGCTCGAGATCTCGATCTGCGTGATAATAAAACTGATTTTGTTCTCTTCGCCGTTGGTAGAGACAAAGAATACATCAATTGCGCCGTCTCCGCCGTAGTTATCAGACTTAGGCTTGACAACTGCTACGGGCTCGGATTCAAACTTGTCAGAGATAGACTCGACAACAATAGAATCCATATCCTCTTCTGTTTCTTCCTCTTCTGGAAGCTCTTCGATCTCCTCTTCTACAGGCTCGGTATCATCTATGACCTGTACTACTGGCCCTTCTGTTTCCTGCGCTGTATCGACAGTAGTGGCTCCTGAAAGCTCTGTCAGATCAGCTGCATTGCTGCATCCGGTTGCAAGTGCCAGGATCGATACTACAAGAACGAAAAACAAGATTTGTGTGATTTTCATAATGCACAACCTCCCCATTTGAATGGTATATGACTTATATTGACTGGTATATAAAAATGTTTCTAATTCAAAAGATTTTATAAATAGAACTTGAATATATAAATAAATGAAAAGAAAAACCTGGTTCGGAAGATGCATATTTCTCAGCTGGTATTGTGAGAGAGGAACCTGTGATTTCTGTTTTCGTTCTACGATAAAGCATAGGATCAGGCATGCTGCAAGCGCAAAAAGAAGCATGGCCTCTATTCTCACTGACGCGATAATCGGCAAAAATCTTGGATGGAAGATTGAATTCTTGACAGGGGGGTACGGGATATTTGATTTTGAGAACATAATTGAGATTGCAAAGCATGTGTCAAAAATATACCAAGAGAAGATATGGGTAAACCTGGGGGCCCTGAACAAAGACGAGATGGAGAAATTAAAGCCCTATGTGGAAGGGGTGTGCGCTTCTATCGAGACTGTCGAACCTGAACTTCACAATAAAGTTTGCCCGGACAAGCCAATAGAGCCGTATTCAGAGATGCTGAAGAATGCGCTTGACCTTGGATTCAAGACGAGCATGACAATTGTCATAGGTCTTGGCGAGAAAAAAGAGGACTTTGATCTTCTTGCTGATTTCATAGAAAAGCACAAGCTAAGCCAGGTAACTTTCTATGCACTAAAGCCTGTCAAGGGAACACCCTACACAAAAAGCCCAGATCCTGAGTACTATTCCTGGTGGATCGAAAGAACAAGGAAAAAATTCCCAGAAATAACAATAATGGCAGGCCTCACTCCAAAACGGGTCGATTATGTGAAGAATCTTCTTGAGGCTGGAGCTGACGGTCTCACCAAATTTCCAGCTGTTGGACAGTTCAATTCTGAGAAAGCGCGCTCTATCGAAGAGCAGGCAGGAGAGGCTGGAAGGGAGTTCATAGGATCATTGACAGAACTTCCAGAGATTGACTGGGAAAAAGAAGTGGAAAATCTTGAAGTTGATGATGAACTAAAACAAAAGATTAAAATAAAACTAAAACAATATCTAGATAAGATGAGAAAAGAAAAGGGATGAAGAAGGAATAATGATGGTGAAAATAAGAAAATACCAGAAAAGGGACAAAGATGATGTGCGGAGGATCTGCTGTGATACTGGATTTGTCGGCAAGCCGATCGATCCTATCTTTCAGGACCGGGATCTCTGGGCAGATGCGCTGACTTCTTATTATCTTGACATTGAACCGGAATCATGCTTTGTTCTCGAGGACAGAGGACGGGTTGTGGGTTATCTTTTTGGATGCGTTGATCTCTGGAAACTTGAGCTTTATATCAGCGCGATTAAGATGAGGATGCTCGGAAAAGTCATCTTCAGATATTTTTTTGCAGGATACAACAAGAGAACAAAAAAAATGATCAGGTATCTTCTGTTCACGCGGATGGGCGAGGAAGCAAAAGTAGTGAGAAATTTCGCGCACCTGCATATCAACCTCGAACCGAAATACAGGAACCAGAAGAACGGGACAAAGCTAGTGCAGACGTATTTTGATTACCTGAAAAAGAAAGATGCAAAAGGATGCTACATACAGACATTCGGTTTCAAAGGTTCAAGAAGCGAGAACTTTTTCAGGAGACTTGGCTTCAAGGAGTATGATAAAGTGCGGATCCACATCTGGGATGATTATCTTGAAGGTCCGATATATTCTGTCTCAATGATAAAAGTATTATAAAATAAAATAGAAAGAGTTTTAAACATAAAGGACAATACATAAAAAAACTGGTGATAAAATAGATGGTGAGAAAAAGCTACGGTCATGTTTTTACTATCCGCAATCGTCCAAAAGATATCGCCAGATTGAAAGAGGAAGGTCTTATGATAGGGATTTTCAAGGACAAGTCCGGAGGAAAGATCCCGTTCATCACGAGACGCCCGCTTGAATTCGGCGTGCAATATTCATATGAAGTTGGCGACGATGGTTTTGCTCGCAAAATTCAGATTAAAAATCGGAGGTGAAATTTAGATGGCAACAACAATCAAAAAAGGAAAAGGTGTTATCCGTAGGATAAGAACAGAGCCTAAATTCTTAAGGAAACCGTATAAAGCAGGATCAATTGAAGCTAATACTGGCCAGATTGTCCCGTTTATCACAATGGGTCCATTCGAGAAAGGCGACAAAGTAGCATTCGAGACATCTGCTGACGGAATGGTCAGAAAGATGAAAAAACTATAAAATTATTTTTTATTATCTTTTTTAATTGATTATCCAGAATTCTCTATCTAAAATAAAGAATCATAAGAAAAAATAAAGTCTTGCCCCAAAAGCCAGAAAACTGGTTGATAATGAGGTGATAACTTATTTTGAAGGTTTGAGATGAGTTCGGCGTTTTGAGACAAGACCCCCAAAGATGTTTGTGAATAAACATGGAAACCGAAATTCTAAACCTTATGTAGATATAATCAATCTACACCCCCATTAACTAGTGATGTCAATGATTCTATTTAAATCTTGCGAAAAAAGGAACCCTGTTTTAAAGTCTCGGTTTAATTCATAAAAACGGGTTTTTATCCGGTTTTAGCTGCCAAAAGCATCGAATGATTATGTTTTTATAGTACTATCATATCTAAATACAGTAGATCAAGATCATGAGGTGATCATTATGGCAAAAGAAAAAGTAGTTGTCGAAAGACTAAGAACAAAAAAGAAAACAGAAGGATTTGCAGAAGTTATGCCCCAACCAATAATGTTCGGTTTCGGACTTCTTCCAGATGGAACAAGGATTGCGATCGAAGCATATGATGATGTTGAAGTTGGCGGAAGATACGCTGCAGAGAAAGTTATCGGACAGAACAAATATAGAATCGGCAAGCCAAAAAAGAAAAAGTAAATTTTCGCTTTCTATTTTTATTCTATTATTTTTAATTTAAAATTCTCAAATCTAGCTCACGCTATATTCTAAGGTTTTTTCAGAATAAAAAGAAAAAAAAAGAAGAAAAAACCGCGCATAAGTCCTTTGCTGAATTACCAATAGGTAAAGATTAAGATGGATGGTTAGTAGCTGCATGCTGAATACGTCGCCGAAGCTTCGCACTTACACATCAGCCCTATCAAACTCCTGTTTTAGGAGAATCCAATAGATGTCTCTTTTCGAGGTGAGCTTCGTGCTTAGATGCTTTCAGCACTTATCCCTTAAGGCGTAGCTGCCCAGCATACCCTCTCGGATAACTGGTAGACCAGAGGCCTCGAGACACCGTTCCTTTCGTACTAAGTGTCCCTTCCCCTCAGACATCCAACATTTCCAGTAGATATCAAACCAACTGTCTCACAACGTTGTGAACCCAGCTAACGATCCCTTTTGATGGGTGAACACCCCCACCCTTGGCAGCTTCTGCACTACCAGGATAGGAAGAGCCGACAGCGATGTAGCAAGCCGCGCCGTCGCTGTGGACGCTCGGGCGCGACAACTCTGTTATCCCCGGAGTAACTTTTCAGTCAACACAAACCCCCATTAAGGAGGTATTGTGGATCGCTAGACCAGACTTTCGTCTTTGAATTTCGTTCGATTAGAATTTCAATCAGGCTGGCTTTTGCTCTTGCACTCTACATCTGATTTCTGACCAGATTGAGCCAACCTTAGGGCCCCATCGATACATTTTCGACGGGGTGCCACCCCAGCCAAACTGTCTATCTGCTGGTGTCCTGTACCGAAGTACAGTGAGTAATGTAAGTTCAACAGGCAAGTGTTTCATTGGCGTCTAAATTCACGACTGGCGTCGTAAATCTCAAACAACTACTTGCTACGCTGAACAATCAAACTCACACTACAGCAACAAACTACAGTGAAGTTTCACGGGGTCTTCGCTTCCCACTGGAAATCTCCGGCCTTTGCACCGGAAAAGCTGTTCGGGGGCTCCTAACTAGGGACAGTGGAGATCTCGTTACGCCATTCATGCAAGTCGTCAATCAAACGACAAGGTATTACGCTACCTTAAGAAGGTCATGGTTACCTCCGCCGTTTACCAGCTCTTCGCCCGGTTGAACCCGGGTTTAAAGTACTGGCACTGGGCAGACGTCGCCTTCTGTACACATCATTACTGACTAGCAGAAAGCTACGTTTTTGTTAAACAGTCGGACCTCCCTTGTTATTGCACCCTAAGCTTGCACCCATACGAATACAAACTCAGGGACTCTTTATACCGAAGGTACAGAGCTAATTTGCCGAATTCCCTTAGCTTAGGTTATTACCCTCACGCTTTAGGCTTCTCACCTAGGGGCACCAGTGCTGGTTCTGGGTACGAATACCAAAGATTTTTTCTGTTTCCCTTTTCACGGGCTCCAGGTATAAACCGAACAGATCTTAAGACCTGCTATTCTTGACCTTAATCTGGTTCTCATCATTACGATACTTCCCAGATTTGAATCAATTAACACAACAGAAAAATTGTGTCAGCCTAACCCGAAACGTCGGAAAACAAACTTGTGTCGCCACACATACTATGGCAGTACAGGAATATTAACCTGTTTCCCTTTCCATTAGCACCTTTCCGCGCTAATGTTAGGATCGACTAACCCTTGACTGATTAGCATTGTCAAAGGAACCCTTGCCCTTTCAGCGGCAATGTTTCTCACATTGCTCAGTTCCTACTATCGCCAGGATTTTCATTACAACCAGGTCCACATCCTCTCTTGAGAATGCTTCTGCCCCAGCCATACGCCTATCTACCGCAAACCTTACGGTTGCCTACAGTATCGGTAGTCAGTTTAGCCCCGTCCATTTTCAGGGCTCCCGGCCTCAACTGGTAAGCTGTTACGCACTTTTTAAAGGGTGGCTGCTTCTAAGCCAACCTCCCAGCTGTCTAAGACCAGAAACACCTTTCACCCGTTCACACTTAACTGACATTTTGGGACCTTAACTGTAGTCTGGGTTGTTCCCCTCTCGGAACACGAGCTTACCCCGTGTCCCCGTCACCTGAAGTCTACGAAGATCAGAAATTCGGAGTTTGACAAAAGGCCGAAGGATTTCTCCCCCAAAACCCCAGATCAGTATCTCTACCTTCCAATCCTTCTCGTTCAGGACTTGACTACGGCCAACTTCGATAGGAACCAGCTATCTCCGTTCTCGATTGGCTTTTCACCCCTATTCCCAAATCACAAGAGTGCTTGCACACAACACCTCTTCGGGCCTCCACGAAACCAAAGTTCCGCTTCACCCTGTCCAGGAATAGATCGAACGGTTTCGGGTAGCATACACATGACTCAAGGCACTTTCACACCTCGCCCCTTGTAAACTGCGGGCACTCGGTTTCCCTGCGGATACGTCCTGAAGACTTATCCTCGCCATACATATGCACTCCCTGGCGCGTTATTCTAAACGCACGGCAGAACTCCGAAGAGCCCTACCTGACTATAACTATCAGGTTTCAGGTGCTTTTTACTTCCTGTTAAGGGTTCTTTTCAACGTTCCCTCACGGTACTCTTTCTCTATCGGTTTTGAGACGTATTTAGAGTTGGAAGTTAATGTCTCCCAGGTTCGTACACAGTATCCAGTGTGCACTACTCAAGAATTGCCCTGGGTCTTTCTGGAATTCTCCTACGGGATTATCACCCTCTATGATCCGCCTTTCCAGGCAAGTTCAGATCTCCCAGCGAAGACTTAATGGACAATCTTACAACACCACATCTCCATACCATTTCTGGCACGGATTCAGTTTGCTCTATGCTGTGTTCAGTCGCCCTTACTAACAGCATCCCAATTGGTTTCTCTTCCTGCAGGTACTAAGACGCTTCAATTCCCTGCGTTCCTCTACGCTGACGCGCATATAAAGAAGTCTCATTAAGAAATCTCTGGTTCAATGCCCACGTGCGACTCGCCAGAGCTTATCGCAGCTTGTCACGTCCTTCTTCAGCGTCTCAAACCAAGTCATCCACCTGATAGCTTATTGTAGGAATCTTTACCTAAAGCTATTACAGCAAAGGACTTATGCACGGTTTCATCAACGCAAATGTCAAAGTCATAACGAATTCAATCATGTGAATTCTCTTTACGTCTCGTCCTGGCATCCGTTCGCAATGAGCGGATACATTTTATTTTTTGTTTTGATTTTTTGCTTTGACTTTCGAAAATCGAATTTCGAAAATCGATGATTGCAGGCTGTTTTGTCTTGGCAAGTTTTTGCCATCGCGTTTTAAGTCCACTGAAAAAGTGGACCCGGCGGGATTCGAACCCACGGCCCCCGCCTTGCAAGGGCGATGCTCTACCAGACTGAGCTACAGGCCCGCTTTGCAAATGTGAGTGTATGAAATGTAATGGATTTTCAAGATTGGTGTCGATCTCATCTTTCACAAGCAAGATGAAAAATAAAAAGGAGGTGATCCAGCCGCAGGTTCCCCTCCGGCTACCTTGTGACGACTTAGCCCATCTCACGGACCTTAAGTTCAGTCCTGTCAAAAAACAGAGGTTCACTCAAAGCCTGCTCGAGTGG
>JAHWHI010000037.1 GCA_019323355.1 Candidatus Woesearchaeota archaeon
TCGATCTGGTTGTCGGATACATGGGTCGAGATCAGTTCAAAGAATAATATCCGCGGTTTGCTGGCTCCATAGTCTTCGACGACTTTTGCAGCAAGACCGTGATAATTATACAGCCAGATACGGTATGTCCTTCCGCCTTTCTCAAACTCTACTAACGTGGTATCACGGTTATACATGACTTCTGTTCCAAGAACTTCTGCATCTTCGACAAACAATGCCCAGTCTCTTGGAGTAAGGCGATAGTAGTCATCGTAATTGGCAGGAAACTCCTGGTTCAGGTCGCTGCATCTTTTCTCGTCCTCGCAGTAGGCAGCTGCATCTTTTGTCTTTGTGTCAAGATAGATTGCATTATAGTATTTTCCTCGCGCAAATGCTGGGGGTGCTGGAAGAATTATCTTGACTTTCTCGTCCTTGATAAAAAACTGTGACTTTAGGTGCACGTCAGGCGATTCAGAATAATAATACCTGAATTCTTTTAGTTCCTTGGCTTTATCAACAAGCTCTGCGACCCGCGGGTCTATCTCAGACAGGCCTGCGACAGCAGCTCCTGTCATGAATCCAAGATCCTGCTTTTCCTCTTTTTCCTCTTCGGTTGCTTCTGTTTTTTCTTTATCAAACTCCTCGATTATCCTATCTTCGTAGCTTTCAGATCCTGCCTGCTGTGCGGGTTCTGCAGCTGATGGCTTTGCTGGAACCGATTCCTCTTTCACTATGTTTTTGACTGTATTTGTCTCAACTTTCTGCAGGCAGCCTGTGAATAGAATTAAGAGAAATAAAATACAAAATCCAAAAATAATTTTTCTGTTCATCTTTTTACTTCAGCTTCTTTGACAACTGTTGAAAGTATCTCGTAAGTATAGGTTTTTCCCTGATATTCTACACGGGCAGGAATCTTGTTGTAGTCAAACACCCACATCTTGACCGCGCCTGCGAGATTGAACTCGAGAATCATAGAGTCATGTTTCATTATCTGCGTGGTTCCTGTGACACGCGCTGTTTTCGGTATCTTCTTGCCCCAATCGACTGGTGTGTCAAACACAAACATTGAATACGGCATGTCAAATGGGATGTCAAAATCTTTTCCACACCTTAACCTGTTCATGCAGTATGCTGTCGCGATCTTTTTCTCAGTGTCAAGATAGATATCAGAATAGTACTGATATTCTGAAGTCACCTGTAAGTCATTGAACACAAGATGCCTCAAATTGTCCTTCATATAGACCAAAACATCGTCGAGATCTCCTGTCGGCTCACGATACATGAATTTCAGCTCTGTTGTAGAATATACCTTGTTCAGTATTGCCTGAACATCCATATCATCTGCAACTGGAACTCCTTCCCCTGCAAAGACATTTGTCTCTTCTGATGTATCTATCTCTTGCTTCTCTTCAGGCTCTTCTTTTATCTCTGTCACTTCAGGTCCTGTTATCTCTGCCATGTCTTCTGGCGACGGCTCGACTTCGACAATCTCTTTCACTTCCAGCTGCTGGTCGATCTCTGCCATCTTATCCGGAGAGATCATCTCTCTCTCAGAACAACTAGTCAGGACAAAAAGAAGAAGCAAAAAAATCAAAAAAATATTGGTTTTTTTCATTTTATTCATCCAGGGTCTGGTGCTCAACATCTACAGCTTTGACACCGCCAACTTTCTTGATCTCGTAATGGTAGATGGTAGGTTCATCACTGTACTCGTCAACACGAACCTGCAAAGGAAGACCGTAGAATGGATCTATCCAGATCTTGCTCTTCATACCATTATAATCGAACTCGTAGATCTCTGCGTCACGACCGAATATCTCTTCTGTCCCAATAAGAACTGCAGAGTCCATCTTATCATACCATTCTGCTGGAAGAACACCGACTTCATCTTCATAGGCTCCAGCAATAAGCGGAGTGTTAAGAGAAGGGCATCTTTTCCTATCCTCACAGTAGCCTGTTGTTTCTTTTGTATTAAGGTCAACATATACTACATTGTAGTATGTCTCTCTTTCATACTGCTGTGGCGGAGGATTGACTATCTTCAATTTGCTTCCAAGAATATAGTACTCGTTCGCTTCCCTGAACAAAGGAGCCCCACGGTATAGGTAATATACATTCTTTGCTTTATCCTTTCCTTTAGACATCAATGTGATCAATTCTGCTGAAAGACCTTCAACTTCATCCAGGCCTTCATCATAATTTGTCTCAGGCTCTTCTTCAGGCTCTTCATCTTCTGCTTCCATTGCAGTATCTGGAAGCTCGACTTTTTCTTTAGGTATTTCCTTGACTTCCTTTTCATCTGCAGGTGCTGCCTTTTCTGTCGGAGCACATGAGACTAAAAGTATACCTAGAATCAATAACACAACTACAAATAATGAAATCTTTTTCATTTATATACACCCCCGTAGAACTGCAATAAAATTTAGTATAAAAATCTTTCTATTGATATACAAAAAAAGAGAAGAAAAAAATTTATTTTTTCCCCATGATTCGGCACATTTTTGTACCGCACTTAGGACACTCGCCCTTCATTGCTCGTCTTTTGTTCTTTAATGTTACTTCTTTTGCTTTTTGCATTTCCCTTTTAGCTTTGCATTTTACACAATATGCTTCCATAGTAATCTAGCCTCCATACTTGTGGTTATGAGAAAGAATCATCATCATAACACACCCTTTTTTACCTAATATAGTATTTTGCTTTAAATATCTTGTGGTTTTCGTACGGAGAATGAGGTGTTTTTTGTTACTATCAGTTAATGGTCTCATTAATAAATGAGGACAGCTGGCTGACTGCGTTTTTTTCATCTGTAGCGTCTATAACAAAGTCATATCTTGAACGTGTCAGGTTGTGCAGGTACTTCTTGTCATAATACTCGTCTAATAGGATTTCTGCAAGCTTATCATACTTGTTTGTATCCAGATAATGGAGCATCCTGAGAAATACTGTCTTTGAAAGGAACTTTTTGAGCTGGAGTAATACTTCACGAAGCTCCTCCTTAGGTGCGTTTCCATAATCTTCCATAAGGTTCTGTATACGTTTCTGTTTGCTGCAGTCAACCCATACCTTGACACCTTTGTTCATTGCGTCATAGAATCTCTGCGGAATATGAAGATCTCCTATACGTTTGCTCTCTCCTTCAACTATGATGTGCTTGTTTGATTTCTTTAGCGAGTCCAGCAAGAGAGATTCGAACATCTTCTGTGATCTTGGGTTCAATCCCAGGCCGCCGAAAAGTGAAGCCCTGTGCTGTGCAAAGCCCTCCAGATCTATGGCATTGTTCAGTTTTCGGATCAATCTGGTCTTGCCTGCTCCTGCCAGACCGTACAGGATTATCAGTTTTGGGAGGGTTATTTTATTGATCTCATCACTCACATATCTTCTATATTCCCGATAGCCTCCTTTCAGAAGCAATGTCTTGAAACCTTTTTCTTTCAGATATTTGCACACTGACTGGCTTCTCATACCGCCTCTCCAACAGAATAATATGGGTTCATCATGCTTTGTGATCTGGCTGGTCATCTTGTCCAGCTTTGGGAGGACGAATTCCATGCCTTTGTCAATAGCCTCTTTCTGGCCTTTCTGGTGGTAGAGAGTGCCTACTATCTCATGCTCAGAGTTGTCAAAAAGCGGTATATTGATAGAACCAGGGATAGTGTCCTCTGTATGTTCTTTTGGAGAACGTAGATCTATAAAGGTTTTGTTGAGTCCGAGAGCCTCCTTGATGGAGATTTCCATGCTATATTATATGACAGGGAGATATATAAAGTTTAGGTGTCCCTGTAGGAACTTTTATAAATGCCTGAGAAGTCATTCTTCACATCGCGCCGCGGTGGCACAACCTGGTACTGCGCAAGCCTGGAAACTTGCACATAGGGCAAGTCCCGAACGCAAGTGCGGTTAGCTTGTTGGCTTCGGCCTATCCCGGTTCAAAATGAGCAGGGCCTTATGCTAAGGATACTGTTCCATGAAAGTCCGGGCCGCGGCGTTTTTTCTATATTGAGATTTAAGTTTTGCAAGATTAGAAGAAGAATTAAAAGAATAATAGAAATTGTTTATTTCTTTCGAAGCCTTAGGAACAACAATGTTCCTGCAACAATCAATATTGCAGCTGGCAATACAATGTACAGCAGCCAGTTGAAGCCTTCTGCTGGTGCTGCTCCATCTGCGGTTGTCTGTGCCTGTTTTGCAACCATTGTTGGTGCTGCGACTACATTCTGTTTTTTTGTTGATTTTATAACTTTAGTTGGATCTACTATCTCAAATTCTTCTATTAATTTTTGATCGGATTCAATTCCGTCGTATATAAGGGTTGTTTCGACTGTATATTTTCCCGGATTCAATTTTTCAGTATAAGTTCCTGTGAATGTTTGAACATCGTCCTCTTCTAGAGATGTTGAAGGATTAAAAGACATTATTTTATTTTTCTCAGAATCATAAACATCCATTATAACAGTTAATTCATCTATATTTTCATTTCCTTTATTAACAGCAGAGGTCAGAAATTCAATCTTATCTTCCTGGATTGCAACTCTAATATTTGAAAGGAATGCATGTTTCTCATTCCAGCATTTGAAAATTCGGGTGCGTGCTCCTTTAGAAATAATAATTCCAAAAACTGCTTCTGTTTCGGATTCAATATAAGGCGTTGCTGATACAATAATCTCTTCAAGTTCATTTTCCATTTCGGATGGAAGTATCACTGAAGCACTAAATTTGTACTCTTTAGAGGGTTGTAATGTTACGATCTCATCAGTATTAAGTATGAAATCTTCAAAAAACTCCCTATTAGAGATACGAATCGCCACAGTTTCTTCTTTATCGCTAGATAAAGAGTATACAATTTCTTTTTTTAAATTTGGTTCAAAACAGAATTCATGTAAATTCGACTTTATTTCAAGAGAAGATACAAAATAAGAATTAAGAATAAACATAAATAAAAACAAAAAAATAAAAATTTGTTTTTTCATATCACTTCCCTCATACTAAACAATCGACATCATCAACTTCTAGCATGGTGTCTGTTTGTGTTACAGATTCTCCAGGTACTACAAAACCGTCTGCAGGAGTTTCTACATACCAATAAAAGAACACTTCTCCCAGCGGATTAACCTGCGTTAAAAGTTTATCATCGATTGCCCAATCAAGAAGATCTTCTTCGGCTAATGTAAAGTCAGCATCGTATATAGTTGCTCCTCCAACAAATCCAGCTGAAGGTTCACCGACATCAAGTCTAAAAGCTTCGCCTTCTTGAGTTCTCAAACCTGAACTAGTCGCAAATCCTAGAGTATCCAAAGTACTACCAGTTCCACCGATAGAACGTGAATCTATTGAGATATCTTTGCAACCAATTGTATTTGGATTTTGGAAGTCAGTTGCTATCCATGATGCTGCTAAACCTGTAAAGGATATTTGAAATTGGTCTTGTTTACCATCGGCGTATGTAACTCCTGTTGCATCTGCATCCTGTGTTCCAGTACCCCAAGGTTGGGCAAGACCAGCCCAATTTCCAGGTAGCAGTGAGAAAGCCCCAATATCACCCGAAAAATCTACTAATTGTGCTCCAGTAATTCCTGCTCTTGATCCCATACCAAAAACTGCAAGACCAATTGCAAATACACATAGAGCAACAAGAACAATGTTAATTATATTTTGTGTTTCCATGTTTTTATTCACCTCCTATTACACCATTAGGTTCTACTATACTCATTGAGAGTATCACGGGGGATACTAAAGGTTCTGCGTTTTTACCTATAGACATTGATAGCGCAACTGTTCTATCTCTGCTAACTTTGATGGACGAAGAATCCACCATCTCAGACCCTGTTAACGCTGTCGACACTATCCACGCACACAAAACCGCTACAATGACAAGAACTAGTGTTAAAGCAATCATTTTACCATCCATTGTGCGTATCACCTCATTACTTTACTTTGATGACTTTTTAGAAAGAACTAATCATTTATAAACATTGCCTTTTTTGTAAATGAAAAGTATTTTATACTATAATTTACTTCTTATTTAAAAAAGATGAAAGATAGATATACGGTTTTGATAGTGGTAGTTCTTTTTACAGTTCTAGGGATTATATCTATGCCTTCCTCTGAGATAACTGGTGCAGTAACTACTGAAATTTCTGTCAGCATGACCATAGCAGCACCTTCATGTCCAATACCTACAGGAGATGATGTTGAATACAATAATTGTATGGGCCAAGGTGCAGATATCACATTCGACCAGGTTACAGGTGCTGGAGAACTGACTGTCACGAAAACTGCTGGAAACCCTACTGGCCAGACACCTTCTGGATTCAGGGCAGTAGGCCAATTCTGGGAGATTACTACAACTGCTACATATACCCCACCTATTACTATCTGTGTTTCTGGCTTTGATGTAAAACCAGGGCATAAGCTGTTCCATTGGGAAAATGTCGGGGGCGTAGATAGATGGATTGATATCACTACATTAGTAGATACTGTTGGAGATGTGCTTTGCGGGCAAACAAATATCCTGTCTCCATTCGGCGTGTTCACTCCGAGTGCTGCTGCTCCATCTGCTGGCCGAGGTTATGGCGGAGGAGGATCTGGTTATGATCCAAGATACTCGTCTGCTTATACTGTGCATGGTGTAGAAGAAGTTGAAGAAGAGCCGAAGAAAGTCTCTATCAAACAAGTGCCTAAAGAAGAGCCTGTTGAGGAAGCAGGTGTTGGTGGGGAAGAAGCTGCAAAACCAGCAGCTGTGCCAGAAGAAATGCCTGTTGTCAAGATGCCAGAGCCGCCAAAAGACCAGTCACTATATGTATTATTAGGTGTGATCGGCTTTGTTGTTGTCATGATCCTGATCAGCTACATATTCTTTAAGATAGAACATAATAGATAGATCTGCTAATCAGATCTGTTCAGATTAGAAATGTTTATTAATTGATTATAATAGGTAGGTTGTTATGGCAAAGAAAAGGAAGAAAGCAGCTAAAAAGAAAGCCAAGAAAGGATTCTGGCACTATTTTGGAAAATCAATAGTCTATTCTGCCAAAGGCGTGTTCTATACTTTCAAAGGAGGGTATCTTGCTGTAAGGTTCTTTGCCCGCCTGGGAAAGAAGCAGGCTGTGAAAACAGCTGAGAAAAAAGAGGCAAAAAGAGTTGAGAAGATCCGGCCTAAAGTTGAAGCTTCGTATTCACCATTGAAAGAAGTAAAAAAGATCGGCGGCAATCTGTCAAAGTTTGAATCGCATCTGATGAAGAAAGATAGCCTGATCGGAATAATACTTGGCGCTCGGGGTTCTGGAAAGAGCGCGATTGGAATGAAACTGTTGGAGAACTTTCACAGCAAGAGCAGGAAGAATGTCTATGCAATGGGTTTCAGGAAGGAAGATTTGCCTGCATGGATGAATGTTGTTGACAATGTTTCTCAGATCGAGAATGATTCTGTTGTTCTTATTGATGAAGGAGGCATTACATTCAGTTCCCGTAAGTCAATGTCTGATGCCAACCAATTGTTGTCTGATCTGTTGATGATCGCCCGTCATAAAAATCTTACAATATTGTTTATCACGCAGAACTCTTCAAACATTGAAGTGAATGTTCTTCGTCAGGCAGATTTCTTATTGATGAAACCATCTTCTCTCTTACAAAAAGATTTTGAAAGGAAGAAGATAAAAGATATCTATGAAAAAGTTGCGCAAGATTTCGACGAGATGAAAGAAGATCCAGGCTTAACGTATATCCATTCTGACAAATTCCAAGGTTTTATTTCAAATGAACTGCCGTCGTTCTGGAATGTTCGGGTCAGTAAATCGTTTAAATAATTTTCAGAATATCTTATCACTTTCTTTTTGATTTCTTATACTCTTCTGCCGTCCAATTCGTTATTACTTGATATGCTATTTTTCTGAAGAGGCCGTCGAAGTGATGACCCAGTCTTTGTCTTGCAGCCTCTTTCATGAATTGAGGGTCCATGTTTGTGCGGTATACTGTCTGATTGCTGATCCAGTACAAGACGCCTGAGATAAGCAGGCTAGCTTTGTCCTGGTCCAAATCCTCTGAATAACGGTATCCTAAGTTTGTGCTGAAAAAACCAAAGTCAAACTCCAGCTCTGGAAAATCTTCTATTAATTTATGCACGCCGAAATGAAACAATTCATCATGCATAGGGATAAGAGTTTGCTTGAAACCCATTGCAATATAGACCAAAGACGCTAAGTTGATCTTTGGCGGAACTTCTGGTGCCAAGGGGTAATCTCCTTGGAGTCTGTGGAGTTTTTCAATGTGCGCCACATTTTTTCCCTGGGCACTTTGAATTAATTTTAGAGTTTCCAGTGCTCCAAAATACA
>JAHWHI010000038.1 GCA_019323355.1 Candidatus Woesearchaeota archaeon
ATGCGTTTTCTGTCCTGTCAACTGTATCCTTTTTTCCGCTTTCCAGGTCGCAGATTATTATCTTGCTCTTTACAGCATCTCTTAACGGACCAGGAGATTCAGAAAGGTCATTGAACACAATATATTTTCCATACATGTTTGGATTATAGACTGACTGGACTTTTTGTATCTTGCCTGTCTTTACATTCACTATCAATCTTTCTAACAGGTTTGTCGCGAGATCAAGCCTGTATAAGTTTTCTGTTTTTCCATCATTGCTCGTGAAATATACTACTGCTCCTTTGATAATGATGTTGTCAAAATCCATATCTTCCAGAACTTTGAAGATTGTGGCTGAAACATTTTCCTGTGAGAAGTTTATCCGTTCTTCCAGTGCGGATTTTAAAGTTTGATCGCTCCTGAACTCGCATTCTTTTAGTCCTATCGTGACTTCTTGCTGTTCTGCTGCGGGTTTTGAACACCCCACAATAAGAATTAGAGCAAATATCATAAATAATATGAAAATCCTTTTCTTCATCATACCCCTCTTCTATTGGATTTTGAGCCTTTAGAGGTATTTAAATGTTTCTGAAATGGGAGATAGATTTATTAATTATAATCGCTTTGGCCTATTATTATGGGGGAACGGAAATTATTCTATGCAAAGGGTATGCCGAAGAGTCTCATACATATTGACAAGCTGACAAAAGAACAGCATGAAGATATGGATTATTTCTGTCCCTTCTGTGGAGAGCGTGTCGTACCAAAACTAGGGGAGCAGAAAGTCTGGCATTTTGCACATACTGGTCCGCCGTGCAACAAATCGCAGAAATATGAATTTGATTATATCAAGCTTGATGAGTTCATGAAAAAGAAAACAATCTCTATCGATGATGTGCGGGTTCCCCAGGATTCTCGGGAGTATCAATGCTTAGTGTGCAACAAGATAGGAAGCAAACGGTACGGAAAGAAAGTTGCAAAGAATATCTATGTTTGCCAGGACTGTTTCCAGCTTCTTTCTCCTGAAGAGCTTCAGGAACTAGAGAATAAGGATCTTAAATAATTCTACACTAGTTTGACATTTATGTAAAGAAGTCCAACCGCATGTTCTTCTTTCTTTCATCATCTCCTGGTTTTTCCTCTTTTTCGTCTTTGTCTTCTCTTTCTGTTGAAATATCCGGCTCTTTCTCTTTTTTGAGGGGTGCGTGAAGCCTTGACGCGATCTCGTCCTCCATCTCGAGCTGGTTCATCACTTTCTTGCTCTTCTCGATCACTTCGTTCGGGAGACCAGCAAGCTTTGCAACCTGTATCCCATAACTTTTGTCAGTGCCTCCCTCTACAATCTTCCT
This sequence comes from Candidatus Woesearchaeota archaeon, assembly GCA_019323355.1. Classification (GTDB taxonomy): domain Archaea; phylum Nanobdellota; class Nanobdellia; order Woesearchaeales; family WJKV01; genus JAGLWF01. The sequence continues at coordinate 1,329 of JAHWHI010000038.1, forward strand.
TATGAAGATGATGTCATCCTTTTTTTCTGCGACTGCCACGTTGTAGTTCTTTATCGAGTTGAACTTCTCGGTCAGTTTGTTGAGCTGGTGATAGTGCGTTGCAAAAAGTGTTTTCGCGCCTATCTTTTCATAGATGAATTCTGCAACAGAGTATGCAATGCTGATCCCGTCGTATGTTGATGTCCCCCGCCCGATCTCGTCAAGTATTATCAAGGATCTTGATGTCGCATTGTTTAGGATGTTTGCGGTCTCTGTCATCTCGACCATGAATGTTGACTGGCCCATTGTGAGGTCGTCGTATGCACCTACTCTAGTGAAAATCCTGTCGACAACTCCGAGCTCTGCTTCTGATGCTGGAACAAAGCTTCCGAGCTGCGCCATGAGCTGTATGATCGCGACCTGGCGCATGTAGCTGGATTTTCCTGCCATGTTCGGTCCTGTTATGATGAGAAGGCGCTCGCCTTTTGACAGACGGCAGTCGTTAGGAACATATGGTTCTAGCTGAAGTATCTCTATCACCGGATGCCGCCCATCCTTTATTTTAAGATCGTAGCTGTTTGTTATCTTTGGTCTGCAATAATTGTACTGCACTGCGATCGCAGAAAGAGAGACAATTATGTCGAGCATCGCAAGCTTGTTCGCAATCTCCTGTATCTCTTCGATCCTTGTAGAGAGTGATTCGATTATCTCCATGAAAAGCTCGTACTCGAGATCATTTATCTTTTCCTCTGCTCCGAGTATCTGTTCCTCTTTTTCTTTCAATGCAGGCGTTATATATCTTTCAGAGTTTGCAAGAGTCTGTTTTCTGATATAATCTTCTGGGATCCTTTCTGCGAACCGTTTTGTGACTTCTAGATAATATCCATGAACCCTGTTGAATCCTATCCTTAATGTCGAGATGCCTGTCCGTGCTTTTTCTTCTGCTTCAAGCTTTAGGATCCAGTCTTTTCCGCCATGTATCAATGTGCGAAGCTCGTCGAGCTCAGCATTGTATCCTTTCCTTATTATGTTGCCTTCTTTTACCTTTGCTGCTGGATTGTCCTTGATGGCTTTCTCGATTCTTGTTACTATTTCTGCCATCTCTTTCATCTCGCGCATATCTTTGAGCAAAGGCGCTGATAATCCAAAGAGCTGCGTCCTTATCTCTGGAATTAACTTAAGCGAATCTTTGAGCGAGACAAGATCACGCGCATTTGCTGACTGGTTCGTGATCCTTGCTATCAGGCGCTCGACATCCGCTATCTGTTCCAGGATATGCTTTAACTCCTCTCTTACAAGGGTCTGTGTTGTCAGCTCCTCGACTGCGTCTAATCTTTTGTTGATCCCTGCAACATCAAGCAGAGGATGCTGGACCCACTGGCGAAGGAGGCGGGAACCCATTGATGTCACTGTCGCATCGATTGTAGCTAGGAGAGAACCGCGTTTTGTGTTGTCACGTATGTTCCTCATCAGCTCAAGGTTGCGTATTGTAGAAGAATCCAGTATCATGAATTCGTCTGGTACGAACAGCCGTATGCTTGTGATCTGTTTGATCTTTCCTCTCTGTGTCTCAGAGAGATATGCGAGTAGAGCGCCGGCAGCGCAGATTGCATGGTCCTTTTTTTCAATCCCAAAACCTTCCAGGTTAAGGACATTGAAATGCCTGATCAATTCTTTGTATGCTGTTGAGTATGAAAAATGATGCTCTGAATATTTTGAGATGAAACAGTTGAGTTTCAGTTCTTTTTTTTCTTCGGTGTATCTTTTTGGAATGATGCATTCAGCAGGCTCTAATCTGGAGATCTCGTTCGCAAGCTTCTCATAGCTTTCTAGTTCTGTTGTCATGAAAAGACCTGTGGAGATGTCTGCGACTGCAACACCATACTTTCCATTCTCTTCGTAGACCGACATGAGATAGTTGTTTGATTTTTCATCGAGCAATGAAGGTGTGATGATTGTTCCGGGAGTCACTATACGCTCAACATCACGCTTGACAATCCTTCCTTTTACAGTCTTTGGGTCTTCTATCTGCTCGACAATCGCTACCTTGTGCCCTGCTTGTATCATCTTTGCGAGGTTCGGTTCGAGTGCGTGATACGGAACTCCTGCAAGCGGCGCCCCGCCTCTTTTTGTCAGCACAATGTCAAGAACTCTTGAAGCTGTCTTTGCATCATCAAAAAACATCTCATAGAAATCACCCATCCTGAAGAAAAGTATGCAGTCTGGGTAATCTTTCTTTACGCGGACAAACTGCTCCATTGCTGGAGTCAGCCTCTGTCCAGTATCTATGAAATCTGTAACTCCCCCCATTTTCCCCTCTTTTTCATAAGACCAGAACTGAGTATATAAGGATTTTGGTGGATTTATAAATCACCATTTAGTCTTGTTTCTTCCTCTTTTTTCAACTGATTCATATCTTGATATCACTGCTTCTGCATCTTTACTTGTTTCTTTATATCCTTCAAGTACTGAGTTGAGGCATGCTTCCCATATTGTATAGTGTTTTGATTCGAATGCTTCTCTCAGCAGGTGCAGGTCCACTGCTTTATCCTCTATTTTTGCTGATGTGAATGATAATCCAAAGTCGATGAAATAAATCTTTTTGTCATCCCCAAGCATGAAGTTCGATGTTGTCAGATCTCCGTGTATTATATCTGCGTCATGCAATTTTGCAATCTGTATCCCTATCTGGCGGCATAATTTTCTATACTCGCTTTTTTCCAGGATATCCCTGATCTTCTCTCCTTTGATAAGGTCCATCCAGATACTCTTCTTGGAAATATCCAGATTCACCAGGCCAGGAACAGGTATCAGTTTGCCAGCATCCTCTATCACTTTTGCTTCTTTTTTTGTTCTCTTTTTTCTGAGCGCTTCGTCTATCTCTTTCAGACGGTCTGCTTTTGGGACTCTCTCCTTGAGAACAGCTCCCCTGTCAATAAAGATGACAGCCTCTGCACCTTGCGCTATCTTTTTCATGAACATAAACAGAAAGAGTTTCTATATAATACTTTGCCTAATCTTTTACTTTGATAGCGTCAGTAGGGCACTGCGCCTCGCACGCGTGGCAGCCGATGCATTCTTTAGGATTAGTGCAGATGCAAACGTTATTCTCAAGCTTTAGAATTTCCATAGGGCAGATCTCACAGCAGGCGTTGCAGCCAGTGCATTTCTCCTTGTTGATAACAGGCTCTGCCATTTTTATGCTTCTGCTTTTGCCTCAGCAGGCTTTGCTGTCTGGGCTGGTGCAGATTCTTCCTTTTTTTCTTCTCTTTTTTTCTCTTTAGGCTTTGCTTCTGTCTCTTGTTTCCCTGCGCTTTCTGGTGTCTCTGCTTTCTTCTTCCTTTTTCGTACAGGTCTCTTTGGTTTCTGCTCTACTCTCTTTTTTCTTTCTTCTCCAGCCTCTTCCTGGACTGGTTTGATTATGAACGGTGTCCTTTTTGTGTAGATGCCGCAGTATCTAATATGGCACGCTCTCAAAGGATTTATCTTGGTAACATTGTTTTTGATATCTTTCTGCAGCTTCATGTTGACCAGGTCCTGGATCAGCTGCTCGAAAGTCACATTACTTGCATAGTTGACAATAAACTGTCTTGATTTGTGATGTATAGCTGTCTTTGCACTTGTCTTTGCCCTGCTTCTTGTTGTAAGCAAAGATTTGATTCTCACAATTACATTGTCCTTTGTCTTGCAGACAAAAGAATCTTCTATTTTGCTCATTGATTTCCTGACAAGACGTTTCATAGAAGCAGGCTGAAGCTTGTATTCTAATGGAACAGTCTGGGCTCTCTCGTTTTGAACATCAGAAATCCTGAATTTTAGAACAACATTTTGTTTACGGATATTGCCTATAAGCTGGCCAAGGGTCGCCTCTATTGTTCTGCCGACTGCATCTGCTTCTGTCTCAATGAAAGTAGTGCCTATTTCCCTGTGGTTGAACAATTTTGGAGCTACTATAGGAATCCATTTCTTTCGCTTCCATTTCAATCCAACTTTTGAGGTCTCTTTCTTTTTTGCCATTATCTGCTCGAAAAAATCCAACCCTATTTAAAAAGCCTTCGGTTTATTCTATACATCCAGATTCGCAACCTCTGCTGCGTGCTGCTGGATGAAATCACGCCTAGGCTCGACTTTATCCCCCATTAACATTGTGAATATCGCATCTGCTTTTATAGCATCCTCTATAGTGACCTGGATAAGGGTCCTTTTTTCAGGGTCCATTGTAGTCTCCCACAGCTGTTCTGCATTCATCTCTCCAAGTCCTTTGTAACGCTGGAGGCTTACATCGTCTCCCAGCTCTTTCAGCATCTTATCTTTTTCAGTGTCATTCAGTGCGTAAAATTTCTGTTTGCCTTTTTTGACCATATACAACGGGGGCTGGGCAACATAAAGAAGGCCAGCCTCAATGATATGTTTAAGATATCTGTAGAATAATGTAAGATATAATGTCCTGATGTGAGAACCATCAACATCACTATCTGCCATCATTATGACTTTTTTGTATCTTATCTTGTTTATATTGAAATCATCTCCGATCCCAGTGCCTAATGCAGATATTATTGTTCTCAATTTTTCAGATGAAAGAACTTTGTTAAGTCTTGCTTTTTCCACGTTAAGTATCTTTCCAAATACAGGAAGTATTGCCTGATAATTCCTGTCCCTTCCCTGTTTTGCGATCCCTCCTGCTGAATCTCCCTCGACAAGGAAAAGTTCTGCCTTGTTTGGGTCACGTGTTGAACAGTCTGCAAGCTTTCCAGGAAGATTACCAGAATCAAGAGCCCCCTTCCTTCGAGTGAGCTCGCGTGCTTTTTTTGCAGCTTCTCTTGCGTGCGCAGCTGTAAGTGCCTTGTGAAGAACAAGCCGTGCAGCTGAAGGGTTCTCTTCAAAGTATGATTTCAGGCCGTTGCCGAACATTGTCTCGACAATTCCTTTGACCTCGCTGTTGCCTAGTTTTGTTTTTGTCTGTCCCTCGAACTGGGGTTCAGGTATCTTTACAGCGATGACAGCAGTAAGCCCCTCCCTAAGATCCGGTCCTGTAAGCTGCTGTTTTGCAAGATTATTATCTTTGATGTATTTGTTGGCAACCCTGGTTAAGGCTGCTTTGAAACCATTAAGATGTGATCCGCCTTCTAAAGTATTGATATTATTGACAAATGAGAAGATATTTTCATTATATCCGTCATTGTACTGCATTGCAATCTCGATCTCTGTACTGTCAGTTGATTTTTTGAGATGCACAACAGGATGAAGCGCCTCTTTATTCTTGTTAAGGAATTCGACAAAAGAGATTATTCCTCCTTCGTACTTGAACTGATTCTTTTTTCCAGTTCTCTCGTCTTCGATAGAAATATCAAGACCTGCATTCAGGAATGCAAGTTCTCTTAAACGCGCGGACAAAGTATCAAAATGGAATTCATTCGGTTCCATTATCTCAAAGTTTGGAGTGAATGTGATTTTTGTTCCTGTACCTTCTGCATCCCCTACAATTTTCAGTTCTGTTTTTGGATCTCCGTTCAGATATTCCTGGTGATGTATCTTTCCATCACGCTTTATCTCAACAATCAGCTCTTTTGAAAGCGCATTTACAACAGAGACACCAACACCGTGAAGCCCGCCTGAGATCTTGTAGGTCTTTTTGTCGAACTTTCCACCTGCGTGAAGTTTTGTAAGTGCGACCTGCACTGCAGGTATGTTGAACTTAGAATGGATATCAATCGGGATGCCTCTTCCGTTATCATCAATACTTATGCTTCCATCTTTGTGGATTACGACAGAAATCTTTGTGCAGAAGCCAGCCAAAGCTTCATCAATACTATTGTCCACAACCTCAAAAACAAGATGATGGAGACCTCTAAGGCCAGTAGTTCCAATATACATGCTAGGACGTTTCCTGACAGCTTCCAAGCCCTCTAAAGCCTGGATTGTCTCTGCTCCGTATTTGTCTTGCTCCATCGTAATTCAGAGAATTAAACCCCTCCTCTGTATATATGAAGAGTTTGCACGTATTTATAAAGGTTTCTATTGGAGAACGGTCGAATTAAGGCGTATATCCTCAGAATTCAGGGGTTTCAGAGTTTTAAGAAATTCCAGCGCATATCAAGATATAACCATAGAAACCGTAGGGTATAAATGGCTAAAAGCTTGCGCTTTTAGCCTAACCCTTCGAAACCCAACATAAAACCTTTAGCGTGATTAATGTGATCAATATTCCCGATCACTATGGAAGCCAATCAAAAAACCTCCTTCCTCTGGCTGTATTAAGCCGTCTTCAATGTCCTGATTGACTGAGTCTTCGTCGAAAATGTCTGTTTCCTCAAGCATCATTTCTTCTTCGCGGATTTTTTTTATAGTGTCTCCTCGCATTGGATCCACCCCCGTTTCCTATATCATAGTAGTGGGGAAAGTATATATATAACTAATGCATATGGTATATAGGGTATATATGCTACATATACCATTATTCCCTGAGAAGGGGGATAAAATACACATAAATTTTTTAAACATCTACGGAAATATATAGTATATGGGGGTATAGATAGAATGGAAACAAGAAAATTAATCAAATTTGGGAAAAACTCTTATGTTATTACTCTGAACTCTGAGTGGATCCGGAAGAACGGTCTGAACAAAGGGGATCATGTACATATTATCGAGAATGATAATAATCTTCTGATCGAAAGCCAGGCTTCTGATAAATTCAAAGAAGGAAAGGTGTTCAAGCTTAATGTGCAGGATAAAAACAGGTCTGATATCAAACGTGAGATTGTCACTGCTTATATCAACAATGTAGGCACAATCGAGATATTTGGGGGAGACCTTAAAGATAAGGCAATGATGATCAAAGATATTCTTCACAATCTTGTTGCACTTGCAGTCATTGAGCAGGATCCAAACAAGATAATTGCCAAGGATTTTCTTAACATGAAGGAAATCTCAATCGTGGCATTAGTCCGTAAGATAGATAATATAATCAAGACAATGATCTCTGATTCAAAAGGCAAGACTTCTAAAGCTACTGAAGAGAACATAAACCTTCGGGACAATGATGTCAACAGGCTTCATATCCTGACCAAAAGAGCTATCAAGCATGCATTTGTCTCGCTAGAGACCAGACAGCATTTCAAGATGGGAGCGCTTGACCTTCTTAGGTTCTGGGTTATAATTGAAAACCTTGAAGAGATAGCAGACAGTGTCAAAAGAATTGCCAGATATTTTAACTCGACTAATATCCCAAAAACCCAGGAGAAAGACCTCCTTAAGATCTATGACGAGATAGAATTGTTCTATAATGATTTAATGAAAGCCTTTTATAATGGTGATAAGAACCAGGCTCTGAAGACCGCACCAAAGAAAAAGGAGATAATGCAGAAGCTTATTGACTTTGACCGGAAGAACTGGAATGTGGAGTATATTCCAAATATCGTCGAGAAATTGAAATATATGACCATGGCGATCCAGCAGGTCGGAAGGCCGGTCTATGAAATGGAGAATTTTGTTGATATAAAAGAAAAATGAGTTCAAACAAACTTGAAGGAAAGATAGGGGTAATTGGAACCCAGAAGACATTCAAAGCACTGAGTAAACTATTGGGTGCAAATAGTGATCTTTCCTTCCAGCATCTTGGAAAAGTTGTAAGGGGCGCGATCGAAGCTATCAATCCAAAAGACAGGGAGAGTATCAATCTTCTGTTTGTTGATAATGACCATCTAAGAAAATCTGAAGATTCTGTCAACTGGATCAAGATGAATCTCAGAAATGCAGAAATAATTTTGTTGTATAAGAATGGGGGGCATGCATCTTTGCATCTAGACGCAGTCCAGAAAGGCGCTTTTGGAATGTTGGATCTTGATGATGTTGAAAATACCAACGATAGCCCCTCTAAGGATAGAATTCTCGAGCTTTCTGGCAAAGCACTGAAACGCAGCATCCGAAAACAAAAGAGCCCTATCCGAAATGCATATGCAGATTCTTCTGACCAGATGGTCCTTGAAGATGTTGTTGCAGGAGTCGATATATTGTCCTCTGAATTCTGGGATGCAGACAGAAGAGCCCGTTATCTTGATTCTAAATTTCCAAGCGAGATTAAAATTGTTGCATGTGATACTCCTGAGAGTAGGATCTCAATACGAACAGTCACTTACGGCGCGCATCCAGTGCTTGTCCACTTTGATGGAAGCGATAAACCTACTTTTTTCCTTAAAGTCTCTACAAATCCTAAGGGCGGGCGGAAAGAGTATATCGCTCCAGCAATCTACGAGGTTGACTCAGAGCTGGAGAAAGAGATATGGACCAGCCAAATGAAACGTGCCTCTTTTGCGACTGTACAGTACGAGGGATATTCAAGAACTGAAAGCGGACTTTTCTATATCCTAAAGTATCGCAATTCTCCTACTATTGATTATTATTTCTTGCTCTATGCTCCGAAGGTGAAAGACCTAAAGGATAGCTGGATGGATCTTGAATCGACAAGAGATATGCTTTATCCTAAGATAAGGGAATTCCTATCTAAAAGTAAGGAGATTGACATTGATAAATTGATGTCTATGATTGCTGATGCTATCGGTAAATATTCGCCTATACTTGACCAGAAAATAATCCGTGCAGGAGCAGCACATATACTGAAACTTCTTGAGGTAAAACAAAGTGAATCAAGCCTTGATGATCTCCTGCTTCCAAATATATTATTGTCCAATCCAATCTTTATTCGACTGGATGAGGTACTGAAACAAAAGAAGGCAGATTTCTTCAATTATGAACGGGCACGGGATAAGCTGATATATGATGCGATATATGCGATTGCTGATAATGACGCAAGATGGACCATAAATGCGTCCCGTATCGCTGATAAATTAAAACTTTTGACAGGTGATCCAAACGCCAAGATCACTGACCACAAAAAAGAAGCAGAACATAATGATCAACGTCTAGAAAAATACCTGAAGAGCATCTTCTTGTACAGATGTGAACGGGATTTGAGGCAAGGCGGGGCAACAGAGAGCGCCATACAATCAACAGTGAGTTCATTTAAGTTATTCTCTGACAAAGTCCCTACTATAATCTCTGAGAAGGATTTTGAAAAAGTAAAAAAACTATTTTCAGATGTTCTTGGAGAGAAAGAATTTTATGTGTTAACACAAGGGGATATGAGACTGCAGCATATGTTCTTTGATGACGCTGCAAAGAAACCTGAAATTTTTGATTATGGCCGGGCTAAAGAGGAAAGGAGAGGCATCAGTGCTATCGAATTTTTAATAGACCATTTCCTTGATCTAAGCGAGTTAGAGATCGGAAGATTCCTATCAAAATATTACAAGAGATTCCTGGGGAAATATAAAGTATATTCTTCGCGCTTTGCAGGAACGACTAATACAGCCTTGTTTTCAGAAGACAGATCAACAGTCATGAAAGAAAGAAGGGCATGCTACTTGATGACAATATTATACCGATTCAGAAAGATGGGGCCAGTTGCTAAGGATCGTGTCATGTATTCTTGTCCTATCCATTACCCTACTCGTAGGATAAGCTATCCGTACAGTGTAGAGACATCTAGCGGAAATCTGGGACCAGATCATTTTAGAGATATTAACCCTCGGGATCTTAACGGAGTTGATTATCATTCTGCAGATTATATTGTAGACTTCCATCTATCAGCAATCAGGAAAGCTATTGAAAGCGGATTGAGTGAACAGGGCAAGAAACTGTTTTCACTTACAAAACCTGACCAGGAAGCGCTGAAAATTTTAGATTCAATATTGTCGTCTCATGAGATTTGCATTGAAACCAAAGATAAAGTCATCAAGAAAAGAGTAAGTCTCTATGGCAAATCTTGCGAAGTCATCTCTGACAATGGCAATAACGGGAATTAAAGATGTATTTTGCACCGCACACACACACAAAACGTTCGGACGGTCTGATAGAGCCAGCTGACGCATTGCGTTTTGCAGCTGAAAGAGGATTCACTGCGTATTCTATAACTGATCATGATACAATAGCAGCATACTCTGATCCTCCGGTGATAAATTTCATGAAACGTGCTGAAGAAAGCTTCCGCCTGATACCAGGTGTTGAATTAACAGCTTTGCTTGATACTTCTGAAAGAAAATTTTCTGATGTGGAGCTAATAGGATATCTGTTTGATATCGAAGCAAAACCAATAACTGAAGCGTGTCTGCATAACCAGGCTATCCGGCATGATTGGACCCGCGTCACACTCGATAAGATAAATGACTTTTTTGAATTTTCAGGAAGCGACCGTATCGATGAAGAATATATAAGGGTCACTAATTCAGAGAATATCTCCAGCATTGGAAAACCACATATTGTAAAATCATTATTACTGAAGCCAAAAGTGCAGAGATGGCTGGATTCCCAGAAAAAGATCTCTGAGCTTGAAGAAGAGACTTTCGCGTCGGATAAGGCTGCCATCGAGGCCGGTAGGATTGTTCCAAGCGAGGTTCGTTTGAAAGTCCGTACAGAATATTTATACTCTATGTTCAAATCTCCAGACGAGTCTGGATACAAGCCAATTGCAGGAGAATTTTCCGGAGTATTTTTTTCTCCAAAAATATTCCTCAGTGTTGGTGATGCTATAGCAGCAATACGTGAATCTGGCGGATTGGTCCAGATTCCCCATCCGTTTGTCTCTGCAAAAAGACTTGGCATGAAAGTCAAGGATTTCTTAAGATTGTTTGCAGATCATTTCAGAAACCGGAGCATTATCGGGCTCGAGACTGATTATCCCATCCTTGATAAGTATCTGAAATATTACAGTGATTATCGTTTTGGAAAAAGCAAATTTAGGGATTCAACAAAGACAGGCGCTTATCTTCTTTCAAATGAAGAAAAAGCAATCGTAACAATAAAAGAAATGCAGGAAATCGCAAACGAGGACATGCATAAATATTTGTACTGGCTTGCGACAGATCCTGATCTTGATCTAGGATTCCTCATAAGCGAATTGATTCATTTCAGAGTAAGCGACTGTCATTTCCGAAAAGGAGATGATCTAATGCACTATTGTTCTGGAGAATCTGAATGCAGGCATTTGCTAGAACTAAAAAAAAGACTTACTTAAACTTCTCCTCTATTTCCTGTTTTTTCTGCTGTAATTCTTCGGTAATACGCACAGTCAGTGTTGCTGTTCCGTGCACAGTGTTATCATGTTTTACTGTCAGCTGAAACGGATATAACCCTGGGATCGCATCTTGTAGTGCCATCACCCTTATTGGAAATGCCCCCATCTTTTTTCCTGCAATGCCTATCGAAGGAAATGTCTGTGCAAGGATGTAGTTGTTGCAGTCTATAACCGTGCATTCTATCACAATCTCGAACTGCTCGTCAGTTTCGTAAATGTTGTTCACCCCTAAATATATGTCCTGTGATTGCAGCGGATCGAGATCTATTTTTGGAGTGGTCAGAAGAATGGTCCTTCCTTCAAGGTTCTGTTTTGTGATGTCTCCTGCACAACCTATGAGAAAGATTGAGAACAAAATTATGCATATAATGATTAATCTTTTCATTTTTCACCTAACAGCTCTCTTTGTTTTCTCTGGCCTATCAAGACCCAATATATGACTAAGAAAAACATTATAGATAAAAAGATTCCGAATGCGGTTTCCATGCCTTGTTTTCATGGCTGATTTCTATATAAAGGTTTCGTAACAGAAAAGCTTATATATGGAGTTTAATTGAAAAATAGAAAAGAGGGGAATATGAAAAACAAAAAAGAGGCCTTTATTCTATGGTTTGATGAACTGTCTATCAAAGATGTTCCTCTAGTTGGAGGAAAGACAGCCTCCCTTGGCGAGATGTACAGGACACTCGCAAAAAAAGGTGTTGCTGTCCCTTATGGTTTTGCAGTCTCTGCCTATGCGTACAAATATCTGATCGAGACAACAGGGATAGAGAAAGATATCAAACGGATATTGAAAGGCCTTAATGTCCATAATCTTAAAGATCTTCAGGAGCGCGGAGGCAGGATCCGTGCATTGATCCGGAGGACAGAGTTTCCAGAAGAACTGAACAAAGCCATCTCAAAAGCGTACAAAAGGATGTGCAAGCTTTATGGAAATAATTGCAGTGTCGCAGTCCGTTCATCTGCAACTGCAGAGGATCTTCCTGGCGCGAGCTTTGCAGGACAGCAGGAAACTTTCCTTAATGTGACTGGCGAGCATGATCTGATCGAGGCCTGCAAAGATTGTTTTGCATCGTTATTCACTAACCGTGCGATATCCTATCGTGTTGACAAAGGCTTCAGCCATTTCCAGGTGTATCTTTCTATTGCTGTGCAGAAGATGGTGCGGAGTGATAAATCCTGTTCAGGCGTTATGTTTTCAGTTGACACAGAATCCGGATTCAAGGACGTAGTTTTGATAAATGGTGCCTGGGGGCTTGGAGAGAATATTGTGCAGGGTGCTGTGAATCCTGACGAGTTTTTTGTGTTCAAACCGACATTGAAAGGACGGTATAATCCAATATTATCCAAACGCTTGGGAGAGAAAGAAAAGAAGATGATCTATGCTTCTGGAGGTCCTCGTCCAGTAAAAAATATTCCCACAACTGAAAAAGAGAAAAAGTCTTTTGTTCTTAATGACAAAGAAATAATCCAGCTAGCAAAATGGGCTGTAGTTATAGAGGAGCATTATTCAAAAGTACATAACAGATGGACTCCGATGGACATGGAGTGGGCAAAGGACGGTGTGTCTGGTAAATTATTTATTGTGCAGGCACGTCCAGAGACTGTTGTCAGCCAAAGGGCGAAAAACATTGTCGAGGAATATAGTCTGACACAATTCGGAAAAATTCTTGCAGAGGGCCGTAGTATTGGAGATAAAATCGGTCTAGGAAAAGCCCGTGTGATTAAGAATGTAAAAGATATCCATAATTTCAAAAAAGGAGAAGTTCTGGTCACTGAGATGACAGATCCTGACTGGGAGCCTATCATGAAGATCGCATCTGCGATTGTGACTGACCACGGCGGCAGAACATGCCATGCTGCTATAATCGCGCGTGAGCTGGGGATTCCGTGCATTGTCGGTACTGAAAATGCAACACATTCTGTAAAGACCGGTGAGAAGGTAACAGTTGCCTGTTCTGAGGGAGAGGTCGGCAGGATATATTCTGGTTTTTTGAAGTATAAAATTGATAAGATCGACTTAAAAAAAGTTCCTAAGACAAAAACAAAGATAATGATGAATGTCGGAACTCCTGACCGCGCGTTTGAACTTGCGAACCTGCCAAGCGCTGGTGTCGGTCTTGCACGCGAGGAATTCATCATCAGTTCTTATATCAAGATACATCCAAATGCTTTGATTAATTATAACAAATTGACAGATCACCATCTGAAAGAGCAGATCGATAAATTGACATTCATGTACCCAAAAGAAAAGAAAAAACAATTTTATATCGACCGGCTTGCAGAGGGACTCGCATTGATAGCAGCAGCATTCTATCCGAATGATGTGATTGTGCGAACTTCTGATTTCAAGACAAATGAATATGCAAATCTAATTGGTGGCACTTTGTATGAGCCTCACGAGGAGAATCCTATGATTGGTTGGAGAGGTGCTTCACGTTATTACAGTCCTGAATTCAAAGATGCTTTTGCACTCGAGTGCAAGGCACTGAAAAAAGTCCGTGATGTCATGGGTCTCACGAATGTCAAAGTCATGATTCCTTTCTGCCGGACACTTGGCGAGGGAAAAATGGTTGTAAAAGAGATGGCAAAGAATGGGTTGAAAAGAGGGCAGAACAAACTAGAGATATATATGATGTGCGAGATCCCTTCTAATGTGATTCTAGTTGAAGAGTTCGCAAAGATCTTTGACGGTTTCTCAATTGGAACAAATGATCTTACACAGTTGACACTTGGTCTTGATCGAGACTCTGAACTAATTTCACATCTTTATGATGAGCGGAACACTGCTGTAAAATCAATGGTTGCTCGAGTTGTGTTAGGAGCTAAAAAAGCCCGACGGAAAATCGGAATCTGCGGAGACGCTCCTTCAACTTATCCGGAGTTTGCGCAGTTTTTAGTGAAATGTCACATCGACAGTATTTCTCTTTCTCCTGACGCTGTCCTGAAAACAACTTTAAAGATCGCAGAGATGGAGAAGAAGCTGAAAGTTAAGGCTTGATGTATCCCCGACTAGATGTTGCCTCTGATTGTCCTTTGTATCTTGATTCTTTTCCTTTCCATAGTCCACTCCACATTGGACTC
>JAHWHI010000039.1 GCA_019323355.1 Candidatus Woesearchaeota archaeon
TATGACGAGCATGCTGCCAGGGACGGGGTATCAGAAAAACTCCTTAAAGAGGCAGAGGCAGCAGATACATTGTGCGACCATATAGATGAAGCTTTTGAATTAGTTAAAAAGGGTCTTTAAAAACAAATACACATAACCTTTAAAAACCTATTCTAAAACCTCGTATATCTTATGAATTCGGTGGATATAATACGTGGGATGCTGGAAAAAAAATTCAAGGGTTTTAAATTTCCCAGTCTTGACACCCTGGCAAAAAAGTATGATTTTGACATCATCGCAAAAAACATTGAGTGGCTTGTTGTAGCGAACAAACTGTGGGCAACACAGACTTACATTGATATCTGCACAACTGTTAACCCTCCAAAACCTTTCCGAAGGACAATGTACGACGAGTTTGCAAACTATCTTGTCGAGAAAGGTTCTGGCCTTGAGAGGCTTGATAGGATCCGCCGGGTATTGGATTATGAAAGAGCGTTTTTCAGCAACGGACAGGATGCCTTTTGTCTGTATCCTATGGTTGCAATAATTTCTGGATTGAGCGATCTCAAGCCAGAAACACAGAGAGCAGTGGATATGCTGAAAAAATGTCCGCACAAGATAGAGCTAGCAAAAATATACCGGTATGCAGAGAGAGAGATGCCTAATTATAATAATGCGATTGACCTGCGTTCAATGATCCCATACTATGTTGAAATGATTAAAAGTGAGATGGCATTCTACGAATGGATATCCTTCATGAGAAAGGGAGAGGAAGAAGGCAGGCCGATATCAGAGCTGTTTATTGAGGCTGGAGAAAGGTTCTGCAATGGGAAAATATCAAAGAAATAACAAAAACCTTTTAATACCAGTGCTTTTTCTTAAACTGATATGGAAGACGATTACAGGCACATTGAAGAGGATGAAGAGAGAGTCCTGTATCATGCCAAGAAGATAAATGAAGCGATAAAAATAGTACTGATACATACAAGAGGTGGATCTGTTTCTTTAGACGCTTTATTGAACGGTCTTAGAGTGAAGCCTGAAGATATCCATGATGAAGATGGAGATATGGAAGAGGAACTGGATGGCATTGTTGACGACGAACTGCTGGAAAACAACGTGCCTCCTGGAGAGGCGATGTTCAGGGCTTACAATCAAATAAAAGGTTACACTGCTGCAACAATAATGCTTGCAGAAACAATACTTGCTGCAGAGGAGCATGGTTTTGCTTTCAGGTTCCTTACAGATGAAGAAGCTAAAGCTGCGCAGCTGCAGGTAGAAGGGTTTCCATCGTATATTGCATTGAGAGAGCATAAAAAAGATCTTCAGGCAACACCTTTCCTGGAGCTTGAAGGAAAAGAAGTTACAGAAACCCAGGCAGCTGTCCTTGAAAAGATAAGAAAACAGATAATAACACAGACTCCGTTCGCAGTCTTTGAGAAGAATTATGTTGACGGTATGTCTGGAGAGAGGAACAGGGAAAGAAGAGAGAATACCAAACATTTCCTGTGCATCGTGAATGACACCAAACATCCGCCGTACTTTCAGCTGATGTCAAGGGACAAAGCAATAAGAATCCATGAAGCCTATTATTTCAATCCGATGATGGCAGAAGACGAGCTCATGGTGTACGAGCATTTCCAGAGTGACTAGTTTCTGTATATATTATCATGATGGTCATAATCCTCAAAAATTATTGTCTGTTTCTCATGGTCAATCCTGAATATTAAAACAAAGTGTCCGATATGCACTCTTTTAATCCCTTTCATGCTATGATGCAGATCTTTGTATCTGTGACTTGGATTTGCTATTATCTTATCCATCTTCTTGAGAGCGATTGAGTATTGGATAGGATCTTTCTTCTTAAGTTTAGAGAATTTCCAGACTATTTCCTCGCTGTAGATATCTTTATACATCTATTTGGTCTTGCTACGAAAAGCAGCCCTAGACACGTGTTTTCCTTTGACAACCTTGGAGAGCTTTTTCCTGTATTCAGGCTTCAGTTCTGGTCCTAGAATCTCGTCCTGATACTGTTCAGCCATCAGGTCTATTGCCTGGCTTTTATCATTGAGGGCATATTTTGCCTTGATTATGTTCAGCACGTGATTTGTCCGTTCATCAATGTCTATTATCGCTTTCACCATTTGTACCGCCTTAATACCATATTAATATGGAATTAATATATAAACTTTTCGGCTTCAACAGATGGTCTGTCAAACCCAGTTTAAATATTTTTCTTGACAAAATTTAGAAAGGTCACAAATACAATGGGTTCGCATTGATAATAGCCTCGACCAGCCTCTTGTACTTAGGTTTCTCCAGCAGCTGGTACAATCCTTTTCCGTGCGAGATCACTGGCCTGAACCGGTGCCATCTTATCTTCAAGCTTTCAAAGCCGTCCTCATTGTCAGCTTCATTGAAGACCATGAAATGGAGATGAGGTGCGCCAGTGTAACCTACCATGCCGATTCCGTCTGCGATTATATCTCCCTGGAGGACCTTATCACCGACTTTCACAAAAGCAGAATTCTGAGCAATGTGCACGTACTGTGAGAACTCGCCACGATTGTGTCTGATAGTGATATAATTCTGATATTTGATATCCTTATACTTTTCTTCAAGGCCTCCTTCTGAAGAGTCATCCTTGACATCGACCACTGTGCCGTCATTTGCAGCGATTACAGGAACGTCAGGTTCGAGAAGAAAGTCTACTGCGTACTGGAAATTCCCGAAATGCACCTGTGGATCAGAGACTGCGATGAACAAAGCATCTATTGGAAACGGTTTTCTGTACCTGAAACATGTCCTCTTGATCATAATGGGGCATTATGGTTATAAGGTTTATATTGTTTATCTAGGATTTTGGGCATATATTTTATATATTCAAAGAGACATTAATGACAGGATAGCCATGATCGAGAACAATGATGTGAGCAGCGGATCAAAACTGATGCGTGTACAGAGAGATCTTGGGCTTGCGATAAATCTCGAAGAGAATTTTACTGAAGTTCTGAAGATGTGCCTGACAGCTGCACTTGAGATCTCAGGTATGGACTGCGGAGGCATCTATATTGTGACTCCTGAGGAGGGTCTTGAGATGAAGACGCATTTTGGACTTTCTGAAGAGTTTGTAGAAAAAGTTACACACTATGACCCTGAGTCTGCAAGCGCGATGCTTGTAAAATCAGGAGAAGCAGTGTATACAAATTACAAAAACCTAAAAGTTCCTAAAGATGATGTAAGAAACAAGGAAGGCCTTGAAGCCATTGCCATAATTCCGATACCGTCAAAAGACGGGATCATCGGAGGGCTGAATATCGCTTCGCATAAGTTAATAGAAGTTCCGAATAAAGCAAGGACTGCGCTTGAGGTCATCGCGAATCAGATCGGAGGCGCGATAAGACGATGGAAAGTCGACCTTCAAAGAGAGGAGCTGCAGAAAAAATATTTTGAGGCGCAGAAGATGGAGGCTGTCGGACAGCTGGCAGCTGGAATCGCGCACGATTTCAACAATATGCTCATGGGTTTCATGAGTTTCGCAGAGATGATAAAAGATCCTTCCACACCCCAGGAAGATCTCCTGGAATATGCAAGAGAAATCATCAAACTCGCAAGAAGAGGGGGGAATCTTACAAGACAGATACTTGCGTCTGCAAGAAAAGGTATTGGAGAACAGGTTGTCATAGATATCGAGGCCCAGATAACAGACGCTGTCATGTTCCTCAGCAAGACACGGATGCCAAAAACAATCGGCATAAAGAGAGAATTCCATGCCCCTTACTGTAAGATAAGAGGAGATCCTGGACTGATACAGCTGGCAATTCTTAATCTAGGAATAAATGCATTACACGCAATGGAAGACGGCGGCGAGCTGATCTTCCGGACAGATGAGAAGAGCTATCTGGAACTTATGCAGAATGAAAACATACCTGAAGAGTGCATAAAATCATTGGAACCTGGCAATTACCTGGAGATTAGTGTGATCGATAACGGAACAGGAATGGATGAAGCAACAAGACTGCGATGTTTCGAGCTGGGATTCACAACAAAAGAGCAGGGAAAGGGGACAGGTCTCGGCCTTGCTGCAGTACATGGAACAGTCACTGAGCATAACGGCTGCATGACACTGGACACAAAACTTGGCGTGGGTACGACTTTCAGGATATACCTTCCTTTGATACCAGAATCTGAGATTGAAGAGGAGAAGAGAGAACGGCCGTCCACAGAGATAATAAAAGGAAAAGCGACCATACTTGTAGGCGATGATGAGGAGGGATTAAGAGACAGCATGAAAAGATATTTCACAATGCTGGGTTATGAAGTTTTCACTGCTTCGTCCGGGGAAAGCATACTGGAGACTTACAGAAACAAAAACATAGATCTTCTGATAATAGATACCCATCTGCGAGATGTAAACGGCATAGAGACAATCCAGAAGATTAGAAGACTGAATCCAGACGCAAAAATAATCCTTCTGACTGGCTATGTCAGTGACGCGCGGATCTATGAACAGGGGGCGCCTGTCCTGATGAAACCTATCGCTCTCAGAGATCTTGCAGAAAAAGCTGCAAAAGTAATCAAAGGAAGAATGTAAGCTTATTTCTAAAAAAAGAAAAAAATTCTCAAACATCAAAATAATGAGCATGAAAAAATAATCTGTTCACAGGAAAGTTTTATTCGTCATCGTCTGATGCATCGTAGTCATCATCTTCTACTTCTTCTACTACTTTCTTTTTCTTTGCGACCATTTTGGCCACCTCCTGATTTAGATCCATCCCCTCTGTTATGGCAAAGGGTTCTGCCACCCGGCCTCAAGGACGGAAGTTGTTATTAAAGGTTCTGTTTTGTATAGAAAAAGCTATTAAACACGGTTTATAGAGGCTATAAACAGGTTTTACAGAAAAAAACATGCAGGTTTATAAGCCAGTTCCTCCTTGCTGGAGGGGATGAACAGGACCATAAAGCTACTAATGCTTTCAGATATATTCTTCCTTACAGGGTTCGGGCTGATAGACCCTATCCTGGGCATCTTCATAAAGGAGGACCTTATAGGAGGTACGATCTTCATGGCAGGTCTTGCGAGCACGCTTTTCCTGGTCACAAAATGCCTTATCCAGCTTCCGTTCTCGAGGTATGTTGACAAGCACGATGATAAAGTCAAGTGGCTTATAGTCGGGTCATTGCTCGCAGCGTCTGTCCCTTTCGGGTATATCTTTGTGAAGCATGTGCACACGATCATTTTCCTGCAGATACTCCAGGGAATAGGAAGCGGTCTTGCTTATCCCACTTGGTTAGGACTGTGGAGCACGCACCTTGACAAGAAGCATGAAAGTTTTGAGTGGAGCCTGTACTCGACACTGACTGGATTAGGCACTGCAGCGACAGCTGCCATCGGAGCTGCAATAGCGCAGTTCATAGGTTTCCAGTATACGTTCGCTGTCGTCGGCATAATGTCGTTAATCGGAGCTGGCATACTGTTCGGCCTCGAGAGAAAAAAACATAAACTTGACAAGGCAAGATCACATCATTACCATAGAAGAAGAAAGATAGTTAAGACAAGTTAAAAAAGAAAAAAAAGGGAGCTTATCTCCCGAATATCCTACTGAAAAAACCAAGGATTTTTTCCATTATCCCTCTTTGTTCTCTCAGTTCTTTTTCAATACCTTCTATTTTTGCACCAATACTCTGACATACTCCGTCTTGGCAGGAGTTGCTGACACACTCGTAATTGTTTTGACATTGTTCGCCGAGCGGTCTCTGCGACTCCAGTTCTCTGTATATATTACAGAACAATGGTTTTTGTTCGCCATTTTCTTTCACCAAACGTGTTCCGATCGGAAGACAGTTATCCTCCCAAACGCAGCCAGAACAATCTCTTCGGAATTCCGAAGGCATTGGTTTCGGGCGGAACTCTTCTGGCCTTGACAGGTCTTCTTCTGGGATATCAATCGCAGGCAGAGCAACCTCTTCTGGCATTGGCTGAGTTCTCCTCCATTCCCCACTCAAGATTTGACAACGCTCGTTCATCTCATCGTACTTTCTCATTAATTCTTCTGGGATGTCTAATTCATATCTTTCAACAAGCATTCGCTTGAATTCTTCGAGTTCTCTTCTGCATTGCTCGTATTCTGGATGAACTTCAACAACTTCGGCATACGGTTTGCATTTGAGCGCTATTCTTTCTTTTAATTCAACCTGTCTTTCTGGAGACATTTCTTGAAATTCAGCCTCAGAAGGTATGCTTTCTCTAACGCATCTGTCGTAGTCGCTTGGTTCTGGTTCAATTGGAATTGGTTTTCCAAAACGTTCGCCGCAGACAGTCAATCCTTCCCTTTGTATTCTTTCTGCTTCTGGATAATCTTGTCGATATCTGTAGTAATTTGCTTTTTCAAGATAGTTGCTCACGCACTTGTCGTACGTGAGCTTATCTTCCACCAGGGGTTGACCCAGTGTTGGCTTTGATATCATGACTGGTTCAGGCATCTCAGGCAGCTGCGGCTCTATGCTAATATCACAATATAATTTATCATTGAACCGGACAATATGCCAAAGTGACAGCATTGCACGGTCATCTATTGGAAAATGTAACTCATAGAAATTCTGAGCTTCTTTTGGATTTCTTAATTTTGCGATCTGGCCGTTAACTTCAAACACTGCGCCGCCTCGATCTATACTTTTGACAAGTACAGTATATTGTTTTCCTTCAAGAGTAAAGGTTCCTGTCTGGCCTGTAGTAATAGGATATCTAATGCTTTCTAGATTGTCAACTCTTCCGACCGGATCGATATAAAATTGAACTTTATTGCCTTCAACATCAATAACTCCTATCTCAGAATTATCTGCCAATTGGAACCACTGCCCCATTGCAATAAGATCTGTCATTTCTCCATTGACCTGGAACTTTGCACTTCTTCCAGATACAAATCTCAATGAAACTTCATAATCTATAGCACCAACTTGGAAAATTTTAGTCTCTCCAACAGCTAGTGAACCAGGTACAGCAGCATCAACTGAATTGTATGCTGTCGCGCTTATTGTAGTTGCCAAAAACATTGCGATGATAAGCAATGCGAACATAATTTTTTTCATATTCACGACCTCCGAAAATGTTTTCATGGAGTATAGTAGGCATGACAAATATTTAATGATTGGGCGGGCAGACTAAAAGAATCCATATAAAATAGATGCCCAATCAGAAAAAGAAGGCCGATTCAATGCCCGTTTCAGCCCTTTCCTAAGAACCAGTCTGTTAATTTTATTCTGACAGCTTTCCCTTCTTTCTGTATAGAGATTATCTTCTTCCTTTGAAGGGAGTCAAGCAGTCTTGCGAGTGTTGTCCTTGGGATGCTTAAGCTGTGCCTGATCTTTGCCTGGTAGGATTTATCCTGATTGCTCATCAGGAATTCCACTACCTCTTTCTCGCTCTTGTTCAGTGTCTGCATTATGTCATCGCTTCGTTTGTTTGTTCTTTTCTCTTCTTTGACTTCCTTTGCTTCAGGTTTGACTTCTTTCTTTTTTGGCTTCCGCATTCTGAAGTTCATAAAAAAGAAAACCAAGCCAAACGCAACAATAATAAGGACAGCATAGAATATGAATGAAGATCTTTCTGGGATGTCATGCAGGATGGTCTTGTCTAATTTTATCTCAACATCTTTGAGCTCCCCTTTGTCTAGATTCAATGATACAAAGCCAACTGCATCTTTGTAGTTCGCATATATCTTGCAGTGGCCTGTGCCAATGACATTCATATTGAAGGAACCAAAATGATCGGTCTTTACAGGGCATTGCGAACTGACAACATTGCATTCACATTTCAGTTCAGCATCACTCACCACGTTGTCCAGCGTGTCCTTTACAATGCCTTTCAATGTAGCTGTAGGTTTTAGATATATCACATCCCCGGAAATATCAACAATGGTGAAACTGGAATAATAATCAATGCCTGGTGTTAAGGGATTGTCTGCGATGATCTCAACGATATCACTCCCAAATATATCAAAATCAACCTCTTCAGCCTCGGGAAATACCAAGGATTTGGCCCCGATGTTCACATAGCTTATGACGTCTGTGATCGCTTCATTTGTATTGAGGTCTTTCAGAACAAATGATTCAGCAGAGACAGAGATAGAACAAATTACCAATAATATTGCAAAGATTGCAATCATATCCCGTTTCATAATATTTTATCTAGAACAAGGGTGTTTATAAAATTATCTGGAAAAAAGAAAAAATTATGCAGAACCGTCTGCATTTTTCATCTCTTCGATGTTTCTCTTGTAATCTGCTGCGTTCTTGTAGTCTTCGAATGCAGTCGCTGTCAGCAACGGGATGTACTGTTCCCCTAATCTTTCAAGAGGCCTGTTTGCTCCGTTCTTTGAAGGATCCATCTTCTCGACAACAGCGATCATCTCTTCTGCCAGCGATAACAAAGGTGTTCCTGCAAAGAAACCTCTTATTGCTGCAGCAGCCTGATTCTTGTACTCTTCCTGGTTTGTCATGTGGAGGCCAAAGAGCTTGTCATATCTGCTCCTAATCTCTTTTGCAAGACCGCCACGGTCGCCTCTAGAGACAAACTCATCGACTTTCGGGCCGTTGTATACAAGATCTCCAGCGTCATTCTTTGGATTTGCAAGCCCTTGTTTCACAAGACCTCTGTAATTGATCAGGAATGTCTGCATCAGGTTCTGCATACCGACAGTAGCTTCTTCCTGGTGTACACAGTATCCTAGATAGATGACCGGCGCTTCTGAAACACTCTCCAGGTCGCTGATATCATTTGAGACTGTCTCGATCATCGGACAAACTTGCAGAGGAACATTTGTCTGATCTGTCAGATCCAGATTTTCAAATGCTTTCTTGAACTTTTCTACTTTTTCATCAAGTATCTGTTTTTGCTGAGGGTTCCTTGTAGGCACCATACTCAGTAAATCCTCTGGATTGATTGCAAAATATCCCAAGCTGTATTTTGCCTGTCCTGGGTGGTCCACTTCGTAGACCGCAATCATCTTGTCCACCACATTTTCCAAAAATCTGTTCTGTAACATTTTAGGTTTCCTCCATCGAAGGGTCTCTTCGATATTTGGTAGCCGGATTTCTACCCTAATGCAATATATAATAAGAAAAGTTCAATATAAAAATAAGTAGTCTAGGTTAGTACGACACTCGGCCATATTTGTATATAGATCCTGTTGTAATATTCTAGACACCATGCATTCTTATAATTCAAAAGGTTTATATATGAATAATGGCTACAAATTCATAGGAGGTTTTAACTATGGCAAAAAGAAAAGCTAAGACAAAAAAGGCTGCTAAGACAACAAAGAAGAAAGCTACAAAAAGGAAGACTGTGAAGAAAGCGGCTGTAAAAGCAGCACCAACTATTTCTGTTGCAAAAGGACCAAAAGTAAGAGAAGTCAACTGGGTTCTATGTCTGGTTATGTCAGTATTATTCGGATGGCTAGGAGTCGACAGGTTCCTTATGGGACAGATCGGATGGGGCATCCTGAAACTGATCACATTAGGCGGTTTCGGAATCTGGCAATTGATTGACATCATCCTTATAGCAATCAAACACCCATTCAAAGGAGTAAAGTGGGTATAAAAGAAATTATTTTTTTATTTTCTTTTTCTTAAACAGCCATAGAATGTTCAGCTCTTTTCTTGGCAAGAAGATATATTCTTTTTGGTTTTGTCTCCCGATAGCGAATATATCTTTCTGAGTGAGTGAAAGATTCTCTTAATATTGACATCCTGTCTACATGTTTATCGCATGCACTGATAACTCCGTTTACAAGAACTTTTGAGATCATAGGGCATTCCTCAAGAAGAAAATATAATGCTAAAAGTTTTCTCTTGAAATCAGGAAGTGTGGCTTCTCTGTATGTCCTCAATTCTTTTACTGGAAATCTTGAGTCCAGTGCGTCAAGGTCCATCTCGTTAAAACGGTCTTCAAGAAGCTGGTATGTCTCTCTGCAGTCCTCGATCTGCTCTGAGAAGTCTGTCTTGCCTTTATCTATTCCCTCTTTTATCCACAAGAAGTTGCAGGAAAAAATAGAACCAGCACTTATAAAATCGCCAGTATCAATCATATGCCATAAGCGTCTTTCTTCTTCATCCATTTTGAGGTACCGAGGACATAACATTATGTATTTAGGAATATATAAAACTTAGGCAGAATATCTCTTCCTGCCTTTATTATCCAGAACTTTCCAGAAACCATATATTCTTGATGCTGATGGTTGGAATCCAGCTGTCTCTTCCAATGTCCGGAACAAAGCAGTCACCTGTTCATTCCTTATGCAAGATGCGAAAGTTATCATCTCTTCTCCTAAACTTTCAACATCGCCTGCAAAGTAATTCCTGAACTGGTCAGATATTTCTTCAATCTGTGTCTTTGCAATACGATCTGCCTGGTCGTGCCTTACATATCTCTGAAGATCTTCGTCTGTCTCGATAAAATGGGAATTATATTTTCGTACAGCCTCGAGAAGAGTGCTGAATGCAAGATCTCCTGTCATCTTCTTTGCTTTTTCAAAAAGATGTGCAGAGCCGTTAGCGCACGGTGTGGTATATTTCAAAAATCCAAGGTAAGCAAGCATTGTAAAATGGATGAATGAATCTCTTTTCGCTCTTAATTTGTTTATTGCTTTTTTCCTTGAGTGATAATCCTTATAGTTTTTCTCTATTTCTTCTTCTGTCTCTGTATCCTGGATGTGAGCCAAAATACAGTCATCTATTGACAGACCATTGTCAAGAGAGGCTTTTACATTTTCAAGCCTTGCAAAATATTCACCGATGTCTGTCTCATCGATCTTTCCGCCGAACTTGTTGTAAGGAGGCGGCCAGAATACAGGATTGTTTGAAGTATCTTTTTTATCTTTCATTACTTGGCTTACAGAAGTTTTTCTTTTTCTAGCGATAGCTGTAGCTTCAGCTATTGATTTCTGTGTCCTTTTTTCTCCTTCCTCGAAAAAATTCAATCCGCTCAAGTCCATTTTATCTATGATGTTTATTATTTATAAACAAACTTTCAGTGTTCGATTAAAAGAAGCTATTTTCAGGCTCCTTTTAGGCAATAATGCTTTATATGAGCCTCTAAAACTTTACAAGCCGAATTTCAGCCTGAAGAGGCCATATGCTAGAATTAGATAGTTAGTCCTTTATAAAACTTTGCTGTTTTCATCACTGCGAAGAGGCAACATCACATATGCCTGTACTGCGGATCACGGACGTGAAGGATCAAATGAAACCTGTTGCCATAGAAATTAAGCTTCAATTCTTCAAGTTCATCAGGTTTACCTTTGTTTATAGTCCTAACCTGGGTAACATTATGCAATCCCACTATGCCTGCATCTATCAGCTTTTGCCTGACACGAGGATAGAAGCCTTCGACTGCCTGTGCAACATAATGCACGTCAAAACAAAATTCGCCCTCTTTCATAGGATGCTTGTATGAAGAATGCGCTACTAGCTCTAGATCCTCCAGCTGGTCCAGCCTCTCTAGTTTTTTTATAGCTTCAACATGCTTCAAAAATACTTCCCTAGGATCATCGCTTTCATCCAGAGCCTTTTTCAGAGCGATTGTGAAATTCTTTGTAGACATCCCTTTCATACTATGTGAAGAAAAGAGATGATATATAAAATTTAGTAAAAAATAAAAAATTAAGTAGAATGAGTGTGATTCAAAGAGCGCTTACTTTTGCTGCTCTAGCTGCGTCTTTTCTTGCTTTCTTAAGGTCTCTTTCCTTTTGCTTAGAGTCTGTATTTTCCATGGTTCTCGCGCCTCCCCTTTATTCAAAGGCTTTTTTATGATATTTTTATAACTAAAGAACAAGCTTTTTGTTTTTTCTGTTCTATCTTAGTTGGGTTACCTCGTGTATGTAAATAAAAAATATCCGGTTTATATATCTTTGCTATTTTAAAAAAATAAGATAGAATTGAACTCCGATTGTCAGGATTAAATGGATTCATTTCACGTTAATAAAAAATAAAAAATATCAGTTCTGCCTGTCAGAACTGGATTTATTTCTTCTTTTTCTTGGCCTTCTTCTTGGTGGTTTTTTTCTTTTTGGCCTTGCATCCACATGTCGCGCACATAGTAGCACCTCCTTTTTATTTTATTAATCCGAAAATCAGATCATCATAATATTTTCCATTCTTGAATGTATGTTTCCTTAATCGGCCCTCTTGTTTAAAGCCGCACTTCTTAAGGACTTTTGCTGATGCAGGATTATTTGATAAGACACCAGCCCAGATCCTTTTGGTCTTCAATTTTTTAAAACCATATTCTATCATTAACTTCACTGCTTTTGTCGCGATTCCTTGGCCCCAATATTTTTTACCGATCGCGTACCCAAGTTCATAACATTTTTTTGTTTTTGTCGGGTTCTCTAATACTATATTCCCCACATACTTTCCATCAAGCAAAATCGCAAATTCGTGAGCATTCTTATCTTTCAAGCTATTTGAGATATATTTTTTCGCTACTTTCAGAGTAAAAGGATATTTGATATCTTCGTCATCCAGTCTTTTTATTACATCCTTGTCATTGAGGCATCTTCTAAGATCTTCGATATCAGACAATCTAAGTTTTCTTATCGTGACGTTCATCTTCTTTTTACAGCTTCTTAATCTGTTTCTTAAGATCATCCAGCTCTTTCAAAAATCTCTGCGCTGTCTTTACTATATGCTCTGGTTGGGTGGAAAATACTTCAGCGACTTTCTCGATTATATCGCCATCATAGCTTTCATCTGAGACAAGGTCGAATTCCTTGACATCGATTTTCTTCTTTTTCTTTGCTGCTTTTCGCGCTTTCTTCCATTTTGTGAACAGTTCTTCTGCGCGTGCAGGCAGCTGGTTCTCTTTTACTTTCATTAGCTTTGAGAGTTCTTTAAGTATCCCGGATTCTTCTTTGTCAGCTTTCTTTGCAGCGTCACCAGCGACAAACGTAATCCTCACAACTCCGTCCTGTATCTTTGTCGCTCCCAATATTTTTATCTGCCCGACCTCTCCAGTGTTATGCAGGTGCGTTCCTGCACAGCATTCGACATCAACCTCAGGGATGTTCACCATCCTCAGCTGTTTTCCAGGGACAGCGCCTCCCTGGTAGATGCTCATGCCATATTTCTTCTCAGCATCATTCCTTGCCATAAAACAGGATTCCATCTTTATACTCTCACTGACAATCCTATTGGATTCTGTCTCGATCGCATCCAATTCTTCCTGGGTCACACCCTGAAAATGCGTTATATCTAAATGGGCTTTTTCCTCTGTTTTCTTAGCGCCAGCCTGGTTGATATGCGGACCCAGAATTCTTCTGGCAGCTGCATTCACAATATGCGTTGCAGTGTGATGTTTTGCCAACTGGAATCTTCGATCCTGGTCGATCGCACAGTCGACTGACTGGCCGACCTTGAACTTGTGGTCCTTGTCCATCACATGGACAATCACACTTCCCTGCTTGAACACGTCAACAACAGGTTTTTTGTCAATGGTTCCCGTATCGTGCATCTGCCCTCCTGATGTCGGATAGAAATATGTCTTGTCAAGTACAATGTTCTTGCCCACAACAGAGACAATCTTTGATCTGAACTTTGTGACTTTGTAATCATCGTAGTAAAGGACTTCTGTCTCTGGCACTTCCTCGAAGTCTGCCTCTGCCTTTCTTCTTGTTGCGTGGATCTGTTCCACCTTTTCATGACGCTCTGAAACTAATTTGTAAAAATTGTCAGGAACATTAACCTTGATTTTTTCTTTTGCAGCAGCCTGCTGGATTATATCAGGGGCAATGCCCTGCGAGTCATAGAGCTCTATCAACTTGTCTGTATCTATAGTCTGTTTCTTCTTTACTATGGATTCGACAATGCTGTGGGATTTTTGTTTTGTGTTCTCGTACTTGTTTATCTCCACGTCAAGGATACGGCTGACATCGTCCAGGTTCTTCCTAAGCTCTGGGAACACTGGCTTCAGCTCATTGGCGTGCCACTTGCAGACATCTGGCAAATAAATTTTCCATCCGTACTTGTCGATGAAACCAAGAGATCTTCTGATCAGCATCCTTAAGTTGTAACCGCCGCCGACATTAGAAGGCAATGCACCGTCATTCAATGTCACCAATAGGCTTCGCATATGCTCTGCAATAGAATAGATGCCTGCCATCGGCTGTATCTTTTCTTTCAGTGCTTTTGGAGTCATGTCGACTTTCTTTGCGACACTGCGCCATGCCTTGTCAATATCATCGACTTCGTCAAGATTCAATTCTCCTGCGTGCGGTGTGAATTTCTTCATGAAGCTCGCGTCTGCTTTGTATCCTGTTGCAGAGTATAATTTTTTGAGCACAGCTGGAAATACCGCGTCATAAATAGTAGGTGTTCCCTGAGAGAACCACGCGTTCCTCTCCATGCCCATCCCCATATCCAGAACTTTAAGGTTCAATTCTTTTGGTCCTTCTGGTGTCTGTTCGTATAACATGTAAACCTGATTTCCTAATTCTACGCCCCTGCTGAAGAATTCCATACAGCATCCAAAATTACCGCCGCCTGCCCATGCATCCTCGTGGAATGTTATCTCTTTGTCTGGCAGGCCAAGACCTTTGTTCACCCATCCCTTGATATGCCTGAACACTTCGTTCTGGTCCCAGTCCTTTGGCTTGACAAACATGTGCTGTCCTATCATGACAAAACCAGTATGATGCGAGCCAGTGATGCCGACATTGTCTGTATCTACAAAACGCATGCAGAACTGCGGGATGACCAGTGGATTTGCAGGAGGCTCTACCTCTCCTGATACAACAAACGGCTGGAATGCTGCTATAGAAGCATTGGTGTATTCCATTGTCGGATTCCAACGGGCAACAACTGGATATCTCTTGATAGGTGTATAACCTAATTTCTTGAACATCTTTGCAAACTCGAGCCAGACTTCAACATAGCTCATCTTCTTTTTGCAGGGATTGGATTTATAGAAACGGAAACCGCCAGAGCATGCTGGATCGCCGCATGTTGTCTGCGTCTTGTTGACACTCCAGAAATAAGTTCCGCACTTGCATTTTTTTCTGACAAAGCCCTGCTCCTTCAGCACAGCTGTAGCAAAATACTTGTCAGGATTCTTAGAAGTGACTGGCTTGAACTGTTCCTTCTGCTGTTTGTCAGTAAGCATCACCATACCTCTCTGGATAGGAGAATGGTATATAAATGTTTTTATAGAGCTGGATAAGTTTTATATATTGACTTCAAATCACCCTGAAAATGGGATTAACATTCGGGAGACAATCTGAATTGCATGGAAGAGTTCTTAATCAAACTCCGTGGGGTTTTTGTTATTTTCTTGAACACGATAGTCAGAGAGCAAAATGGATTTTGGTCTATGATAAAGAACATCTTATTCATCGATCTAGCTTAACTATAAATGATATAACATCAAGATTGAAACCTGGAGATCTTGTCCGACGTTTTAGCTATGAAGAACCTCAGACAATATATCCAGTAAAAAAGATAATAATCCCAGCAGGACTTAAAGATCAACAAGATAAACCGAACTCTGCTATGAAATTACAGCTTCTTTTAGACGCAGAAGAGTTTCCAGAACCAGTAAAGATCACAAGCTTTGCGTATGGAATCCCTGGTCCAAAATCAGAACCTAGCCTCTATAAAGGTTTCAGAGGGGCAGATTGTCGGATCGATCCAGACGGGCAGGTCATACTCTATCATGCCAATTTCATTGTACTGCTAAGAACAAGAGAGTTCGAGGAAGAGCTTAGAGAAGAAGATCCAGACTATGCCGGACATGAGCTGCTCATGTTCACACATGATAAAGATTGATTCTGGAGGTATTTGAAAATGAGATTCGAATTCGGCGGAAAATCAAAATTGAATGGGAGATTAATGCATATGTACCCTGCACGGATAAGTTATGTACCTGTTTCTAAAGACGGCTTGGAAGAGTATATTTTTGCGTATGAGGCACAACTATTAAAATTGGCAAATCTAGGAGAAGACCCTATACGTCCAGGTGATTTCCTTACTCCAGCAGTAACACTAACCCCCCTAGCATGGGGACATATCTATCCGATAGTTGGCAGTGAAAAGAATGCTTTTGTCGAGACAAATGGTGGCGGACGTTCTATCACAGTCCATGCCACTGATTCTGCAGAAGTCACTTTACCTCTTGAAAAACTAGCATTCGCAATTCCAGGACCAGAAACAGAGCCACGTCTGTATGAAGATGCTGAGATTGAAGTGAATCCGAAAGGTGAGGTCACACTGTTTTACAGAGAGCTTGGTGTGAAAGTTATACTGGAAACAATCG
Source organism: Candidatus Woesearchaeota archaeon (assembly GCA_019323355.1). Taxonomy (GTDB): domain Archaea; phylum Nanobdellota; class Nanobdellia; order Woesearchaeales; family WJKV01; genus JAGLWF01. The sequence continues at coordinate 16,286 of JAHWHI010000039.1, forward strand.
AAGCTGATGACAGGTTCAGAGCAGAAAATTCAGAGCTTGTTGCTCAGAACGAACTGTTTGTCATAAACGATATGTAAATAGATTTATATATTTCTATTTTATTTTTCTTTGAAAATGGAATGTACAATAGCAAAAAACAAAAACATATGCACATGTTCTTATCCCGGATGTCCTAGGAAAGGCAGGTGCTGCGAGTGCATAATGTACCACAAAAAAAACGGTGAGCTGCCTGGATGTCTGTTCTCAAAAGCAGGAGAACGTTCGTATGATAGGAGCGTTGCAAACTTCATACGGGATCAGAGCTAAAATGCCAGCTGTAATAAATTTCAAGATATGCGACAATGCGCCTGAATGCTCAGGTGTAGAAGTATGTCCAACAAAAGCACTCCATTGGGATGAAGTAAATGAAACTTTGATCATTGATAATAAGAAATGCACTGCCTGCGGCGCATGCGAGAAAGCGTGCCCTGTCGGAGCGATCAGAGTCGGCAAGACAGAAGAAGAGTTTGAGGAGATTCTTGAAGAGATAAAAAATGATCCACGAACAAGGAAAGAATTAGTTGTCGACAAATACGGGTCGGTGCCAATAGATGCAAATGCAATCGTAGACAAGAATAATTTTGAGAATGAGGTCATTGGCAACAGCAGGACAAACACTGTACTGGTCGAGTTCTTTGTCGAAGACAAAATAGAATGCTTATTACATTCGATACCGTTCAAGGACCTGCTTGCTGGAAAATGCGACGTTATATTCAGAAAATGCAATGGCGGAGAGAACAAGGAATTGATGGAAAAGTATAATGTAACAGAAGCTCCTTCTATTTTAGTCTTCAGAGATGGAAAAGAGATTGGAAGAATTGAAGGTTATTACGAAGACAAAAAAGCAGACGAACTGAAGAAAGAATTGGATAAAATTATCTCCTAAGAAAAGCCAGGATAAAGATCAAAGCAAATATCGCTGTCACAGCAATAGATATCATGACCATCTTCTTGTCGTTGCCAAAGCCGAATGGAATAAATCCGATGATACCGCCGACTGCGAACTTTGTCTCTGTCTTTGAAGTTCCTTTGTTGAAGAACATAGAACTGAATATTAAGATAGCTCCAAGTAAGATGATGATAATTCCCAATCCGATTACTTGCGGCTGATTCATTCAAACAACCTCGCTAAAAAATCTGTTATGATACCTCTGTATTTAATTGTTTCTTTTGTTGATATCTTTGTCCTGTTCTCGACAACTGGTTTCTCCCGCCTGACTTCTTTGTATTCGACACCAGGAACATACTCTGTCTTGTTCTTTGTTGTCGTCACCTCGACTAGATTGCGTTTTCCAATCTCGACTTCTCTCTGCCTTTCATCGCAGACTTTCTTCTGGCTCACTGATTCAGGTATCAGGACAATGTCCTTGTCAGGAGAGAATATTGTTTCCCAGGGAATGCTTGCAAGTGTCAGGCATCTTTGAGGAAGAACTTCTATCATAATGCCGCCGTGGCAGTCTACTGTGTCATTGCCCTGAATCTTACAGTGTTTATAGACTAATTGCAGTTCATAATCTTCCTCTTCGTTGCAGACAATAGGTGTCTGGTAGTAAGTTCCTTCCCAGTATCCGACTGTATGCAAAGAGTCATACTTGTCTTTCATCTCGCTGAGATCACCGTGATAAGAAATGTTGTATTTCATGTCAACATCATAGCAGTGCTCATAAGTCACATTTGTCTTGCTCCTGTTAGAGACTATCTCTGTAACTTCCTCCTGCTTCTGCACAGGCACAACTACCTCATACGGAATGTCTTCGTAAATATATTCTACATCAACTGTCATTATCTCTTCTTCAACAACATCGACTGCGGTGTATGGAACTGTTATGACTGTGTTTATTATTATCAGAAATATAATAGTGAAGATAAAAGCCAGCAACAGAGCTGCTCCCCATTTATGGTAGATGAACCATAATTTGATCTTTCTCCCGAGCAATTTGAAGAAATGGGAGAATTTGACCTCTGTGTCAATCATCTCGTCAACCAGCTCTTTATGTTTTCTTCGCTTCATTTTTTACCGATGATTATAACGAACTCTCCTTTTGCTTTCTTTTTGACTTTTTCTTTGACTTCTGTAACAGTCCCGCGGAATATCTCTTCGAACTTCTTGGTAAGTTCACGGCAGACAACACATGGATGTCCTGGAAAATGCTCAGCGAAAAATGACATTGTCTTCTCAATCTTATACTGTGACTCGTAGAAGACAGAAGTCTCATTCCTTTTCTTTATTTGTTCGACTGTATCGTTGCGCTTGCTCTGCTTCTTGCTCAGGAAGCCGTAGAAAGTGAATATGTCAGTAGCCAGGCCAGATACAGAGAGTGCTGCGATCGCAGCAGACGGACCAGGAATAGGAGAGACAGGAATATTATGCTTTCCTGCTTCACGTACAAGATAAAATCCAGGATCAGAGATACAGGGTGTTCCTGAATCAGAGACAAGTGCAACTTCTTTATCCTGCTTGAGAAGGTTTATTATGAAAGGTGTCTTCTTCTCTTTGTTCCTGTCATTGTAAGTCATGATTCTTTTGTCTTTGATCTCATACCTCATCAAGAGCTTGCTTACTCTTCTTGTATCTTCTGCGCAGATGAGATCTGCTTTTTTCAATGTTGATATTAGTCTAAGAGATACATCTTCCAGATTACCGATAGGTGTTGCGCAGATATATAACATATTACCCCCTCACTTCAGCTTCGGAACAAAGACAAATGCGATCAGTGCACAGCAGGCAATGATTATCCAGAAAGGGATAGCACCTATCCACCCTGCACCGTAAGCGATCATGTTCACAATAACCAAGACTATTGTTATTATGCTCACTATCTTCTTTGTATTTGCCATGCTGTCTAAAAAGAACTCGTGTTATAAAAATCTATTGAAAAAGGGAAAATAAGAAGGGAGTTTAAAGAAACTCACTTGTTCGCCATCACCTCCCTTCTCTATGATTTAAGGTCCCTGTTTTCCTTTTTCTACCATTACAGTATTATTTTTTAGTCACGGTTTGCTTAACGGAGTGATCCATTGCTGGACCAACCCTAATTTGGTGTTGATAAATTGTTTAAGCACCCTTAGGCTTTTTTTCAGTGTTTTACAGTTCGGGTTGCTTACCTCACTTTGTCCGTTACTGTCGCCTGGACATACCAGTCTATCTGGTTTATGCTCTTTAGTTTTCGGCAATCATGATATTATTCTTTGGACTAGGCTAACCATTAGTCCGACAAACCTGTTCCTGCAGCCAGCGACTCCGTCTATTACAATCAGTACTGACCGGATCACTGGTACTGTTGATGCTGTGAATGACATGATTATGAAAAGAAGGTCCATTTCCGATATGATAGGGGGTTGTGTTGAGGGGTGTGTTAGAATTAAGAACACGGAAATGGAAAAGGACCTCTTTTTATGAATGAAAAGGCTCTCCAATCGCTGTCAAGGGAGAGGGGTTGCGAGAGAGGCTGTATCAGAAATATGATTATACCTTGGAGAGCCTGTATGAGTATGAAGCATACGAATCACACGGGGTTCGTATACTTTTTTGTATACTAAGATATAATAGGCTATTCTCATATATAAATGTTATTCTTTTGTACCTGTGTTTACTGTTAAATATATTATTTAATATGCTTAAATCAGTCTGGTCCGAAAGAAAAAGAAACTATTGATGGCTCTAAAGAGCAAAAGGGTACTGGAATTTTTGATGGCATACAGAATAGGAGTATCCTACCATATTAAAACCAGATTTTAATCAGAAACTCCAAAGAATTCCTTGATTCTGTCAAGATAGAGCTGAGTGATTTTAAGATTCATGTCTTTTGGGAATACTTTGTGGTAGTTGCCCCAGGTGAACCTCCTATCTAAGAAAGCAATGACACCTTTGTCTGTCTCTGTCCGAATGCAACGGCCAGCTCCCTGCAGGCACCTGCTCATAGCAGGCAGTGAATATCCATAATCCCAGCCCTTGCTATACTTCTTGTCGTAATATTCTATCAGTTTGTTAGTCTCAAGGTCAGGAACAGACAGTGGTATGCCGACAACCACAACACATTTCAGGAAATCTCCTGGCAAATCGATCCCTTCTGAGAAAGATCCAGACACAGCGCCAAGCAAAACAGCTCCAGTGTCTGCGTATTCTTTGTATTTTTCGATCAACTCCTGCTTATCGCGCTTTGTCATCTCTGGCTCCTCGAGAAAAGTTGTCTTCTTGCTCTGGTTAAGGAAGAATTCATAGACCCTGTCACGGATAAAATAACTCGGAAAGAACAGTGCGCTGTTCCCAGGGACGAGATTTGTTATATCTGCGAGTATTGTGGCTATCTCGTTGTACATCTCTGGCGATCTTTCATTATATTTTGTTGTTGTCTTTGGGATTATCATTGCCAGCCTGTTCTCGACGTCAAACGGTGATTTGTAACATTTCAGTTCAGTGTTCTCTGGGAAGCCAAGAAGGTCATTGTACATATCCAGCGGTTCAAGAGTTCCTGACATGACAATTGTCGAGTGAGATTCAGTTATCATAGGAGTTGTGATCAGCGACGGATCAAGACAGCGGTAGGAAAGTTCGATCCGGTCTTTCTTTTTCTTCAGAATACGGACAAAACCAAAGTCGTCTCCTTTCCAGCTCTCAAGAAAACTTGCGACAACACCGACAAAAGAACGCTCCTTCTGCTCCCTGATATCGTCTGCAATGAACTCAAGATCAGCAATCAACTGCTCATAGTCAGAAGATGTCTTTGCCTCGACATTTGCGATAAAAGTCTCCTTGTCAACAAGCTTCTCTCGTGTGCGGTCCTCTTCGCCTTCCTCTTCAGGGATATCGTCGCAGAACTCGTCAACAACATCCTTGATAGCCTCGATTATCTGCACTGTCTCTTTATAGTCGAACTTTTCAGCCTCTTTGAGCGCTGCACCTATGACAAAAGAAGTCAGGTTCGAGGTCATCAGATCACGCACCCTTCCTGGAAGATTATGCCCTTCGTCTATTATCAATATAGAGCTTGCAAGATGCTTCTCGTTCCTGTTAAGAAAATGCTGCCTTATTGTCGGATGCAAAAGATGAAAATAGTCTGCGATTATCACTTTTGCTTTTTTGCCTAGCAAAGCTGAAAGCTCGTAGGCGCAGAGTTTCTTTTCCTTGCACAGCTCTATTATCTTGTCGCTGTGGCACGGGCCTATCTTTTCTATGTCTTTCATCAGATTCTCAGCAGCGACTGTCCCAGTACCCTCTGATTTTTTTGTATTAAGATAGAATTCGCACTTCCTTGACTGGACCTGTTTCATGCAGAACTCCTGGAATTGCCCAGAAACAAAATTCTCAACACCTGGAACAGAGCACATCCATTGCTTTCCGATGAAATCAACAGCATAGAATTCAAGATCATACTTCTCCTTTATAGCTTTCAGTGTGTCGATCGCAATCCTGTGCTGTGTGTGCCTTGGTGTCAGGAAAAAGACTGTCTTTCCCCTCTCCAAAGCAAACTTCAAAGCAGGGCCTAGTGTGGCAACTGTCTTGCCAATGCCTGTAGGAGCGTGTATCAGCATATGTTTCTTTTCCTTCAAGCAGCGGGAAACATCCTCTAGCATAGAGGACTGCTCGTCCCGTATCTTTTCAAATGGAAATAAAAAATCGTCCCCCTCCATGCTTCCAGAAGAATTCGTGGATTATAAAAATGTTCTTATTGCACTTTTGCCGTTTCTTTGTCCTGGATTGTCGACTCCATAAGAGCGTGATAGTCGTCAGCGACCTCCCTCTCCAGGGATTCAAGCACAAGGATGTTCTGGTCAGAACCATCAACCTTCTGGCGGAAGACGTTTATGATCTCTCCTTCATAATCTATCAAGGCGCACCCTCTTGCTTTCAACACGCCAACCCTAAGCTTTTCACGAGGAAGACCATAAAAAAAGACAAGCGCTTCAACATAGTGTCTTGCGAACTTCTCCAATTCGTCAAGGGAAATCTCCCTTCTAAGCCAGATCTGCAGATTGTCTCTTTTACAATTGACTTCCTTTATTTCGCAATCCAGGATAAGGTCAGTGACATCTGAAAAACTTCCATTGCATCTTACTTTGAAGACATCATTAAGAAAATCCTGGCCCATATTATACAGAGTATAGTGATTACGATGGATAAGATAATCCATATCCTTATTGAAGCTGGCTTCATACATTCTCCACTGAGGATGTACATTCTCTCTTGCTGGGTTTCGAGGTAGCATTTTCAGTGAATTTTATATAAGTATTTATAAAACTTATTCTGGGCCAGCTACTCCACGAAGGGCCTCAATATAATGTGCGCAAATATCTTCTGCAAATACAAGATTGTCAACAAGGATCGTGTTTTCAGTGATGCTCATTGTATGCAAGAGATTACCCTCAAAATATATCTGGTACCCTAGAAAATTATTTTTTGTGTCATGCAATTTCTTGAATATGAAGTCTGACAGGTGCGGCTTGACAAAATAGCAGACTGCAAAAGCTGCGAAATGCCTTGGGAATGCAAATGTCTCCTCCGGGTCTAATTCCCTGTCGAGTGTTATCTCTGCATAGCTCATATCCTCCATCTTGATCTCGTTCACATGAAGTATATGGTCATGCAGGATAGCTGAGTCTCTTTCTCCAAGGATGTGCCGCATAATACCGATACGGAATTCCAAAGCAAGCTCGTCTAACTTTTCAGCATTCTTGTCCAGGAAATCATCCTGGGAAATAGGAAAATAGTACTGATTGTATCTAGACCAAGCGTCATGAAGCAGTTCTGGATTCCCTCTCACTAAAATAAATGGCATAACAGGAATCACATAGAAGTCGTATATAAAACTTATTCTGGCATAAATGTATTCAAAACCTTTATATATCATCTAGCCACCACAGAAGACGGAGGTTCCTTATGCATGATAACCGAGAAACAACTGAAAGAGATCAAGGACGAGCTGGATCACTGCAAGAAACCTATATTCTTTTTTCACGATGATCCTGACGGACTGTGCTCATTTCTATTGATGTACAAATACAAGAAAGAAGGAAAAGGCGTAGTTGTGAAAGCGATCCCAGAATTAAATGCCTTCTTTGCAAAGAAGGTCCTTGATTACAGCGCTGACAAGGTATTTGTGCTGGACATTGCAAGGGTTGACGAATCGTTCTATGACATGATAAATGTCCCGATCATCTGGGTCGACCATCATGATGTTATTGACGTGCCTTCCAAAATAAAATATTACAATCCGCGGGTAAAGGATCCTGATGAATACAGTCCAGTATCATACTGGGTATATGAAGCACTGAAAGAGAACGAGTGGATTGCTGCTGCAGGCTGTATAGGAGATTTCTTTTTCCCTCCGTTCATCGACAAAATAAAAGAACAGTTCCCAGACCTTGTCCCTAAAGATGTCAAGGATATGAGCGAGCTGAAATACAAGACAAAACTAGGGGATATAGTGAGGATTTTCTCATTCATAATGAAAGGAAGCACCACTCTTGTAATGAACTGCGTGAAGATAATAACAAGGATAGAGGACCCGAAGGAGATACTTGAAGCAAAGACTTCGAGGGCAAAATATATCAAGAAACATTTTGACAAGATAAACACTGCATACAAAGAACTGCTGAAAGACGCGCTAAAACAGAAACGAAAAGGAAAAATATTCTTATACAAATATGAGGAGAGCAAGATCTCGTTGACAAAGGATCTTGCAGATGAACTTGCCTCAAGATATCCGAACAAGTTTGTCATTGTCGGAAGAGAGAAATCAGGCGAGCTGAAGATGAGCCTGCGGTATTCTAAAAAATCTGTTCCGCTGGTACTTGAGAAAGCTCTTGTCGGGCTTCAGGGTTATGGAGGAGGCCACGAGGATGCTGGCGGTGCGTGCGTTGCTGTCGAAGACCTGGATATATTCTTAAAAAGGATTGAAGAAGAATTGTAAAACTTTATATATTAAGTTTGTCTGCTCTTTTCTGGGGGAAATGGAGAACAAAGAAGAGAGACTGGAAAATATAGTCCTGAAATTTCTGATACGACATCCTAAAACTACAGCTGCAGCTTTGACTGCTGGAGCAATCACACTGCAGAAAATATTCGGGCCTGACGCTGGAGAACTTAATCTTCCTGCAGGAGCCCTGATTTATACATCGCTTACGCTTGCAAAAGACTACTGGCTGGGGGAAAGGCAGAAAGTTGCACCCATGTCAGAATCTCTTTACCAGAGAATTGTCACAAAGATAAGGAACAATCCAAAGTTGATAGGGGCTGCTTCTGGAGTAGCACTGGCTGCACAGTCCATAATGGCACATCCCGGGGAATTAGAAAGAGCCACTTTCAGCTATCTTGTCGGATTCGGAACAGGTTACTGGCTGACAGAATTGAACAAACAGCATTCAAGGACAAAACATAAAGGAAGAAAAGGACTTATCCGCAGGATACTTGATCTTGGTGTGGCAAAACAAAAAAAATCAAGGAAAGGGCTGGTCGGAACAATGCTTGACCTTTATGATTCTATACTCGAGCGTCCGGAGATTGCTGCAGCTGGAGTGGCATCATACCAGCTTGCGAATACATTCAATTTGAAAGTCTTTAGCCTTCCAATTGGAAAAATGTTTCTCTCTCTAACAGCCCTGGGGATAGTCACAGCACTTCCAACGTTAGCAGCATATGCAGGAGGAATCGTAGCAGGAGGTCTTCTGCACACATCCAGCCTAAGAAAATTCAAACTAAAATATCAAAGGTGGATGGCAGAATGGAATGAAGATTACAAGAAAGCAACAGAGATACAGGAACAGCTTCTAGACATGCAGATGTCGACAAAGAAAAGGCTGAAAGAGATGGCGCGTCTTGCGAAGTATTATTTTGTCGAGGACGGATCTCCAAGCGCTATGAACCTGATAAACGAGAGGGTCCTTATCGCACGAGATGATCCTGATATTCCCAGCGCACTTGATGTTGTGACAAATGTATGGGTTCCTTCTGTCGTGGAGGAGGAGGAGATTTCATTATCTGCAGAGGGCGCTTTCAGCGAGCAGGGTGTCGAGCTTGCATTATATTATTCCATGAAGAAAGAGTACGAGATATCTATCCGGACATGGGGAAAAATAATAAGGAACAGCCTCAATCCGGATTACACAAGCCTGTTGAAAGCGCAGAACCTTAAGCTTATGGGACTGGATGATGAAGCAAACGCACTTGTCTCGAGAATCATTGCAAAAAATAAAAATGGTTTCCATACCAGGTTCGGATCGCGGTTCAAAGTCATAGGTTTTGATCCTGAGACAGAGCTTGGAGACATGATCACAATAAAAGCAGGCATAGAAAGAAGCCTTTATCTTAGAGAAAGACTGAAGATCGAAAACAATGTTTCACGGTATCTTGCTCTCTGTGCAAGGGGACAGGCACCGGTTCCGATGGGAGTCTATGAGAGTGAAGCTGACGGCGCATTCTACATGATGTCCCATGTGCAGGGGGATCCTTTGGGAGTTCTTGTTGAGAGAGATAAAAAAGTGCTTCGAGAATTTATGAGAGAGCTTGCAAGGTTCCAAAGGGCAGCGACAGCAGAAAAACACAGGCTGGAAAGCATGAAAATCAATGTGCCAAATCTTTCTTTCTATAGATGGGGGGAGGAAAAGATCATAAAGCGATTAGGTTCGGATTTCTATCCGATTATGGACGCGTTCAGCAATCTTGACCTTCATATCCTGCACTCGAAACAATTTTTCTCAAACGGAGATCTGCACAGGGACCAGATAATAAGAGGCAAGAAAGGTTTCTGTTTCTTTGATTTTGAGCGGACGTGCTTTGCCTGGCCTGCTTTCACACTGTTCGGCATACTCGAGGATCCGAGGAACAGCCTCACTGAAGAGGAAAAAAGCCAGCTGACCACAGACTATCTTCTTGAGCTGAACAAAGATGGAACACTGCTTCCTGCTGTTGATTTTGATCATACCTATGACATGATATACGGGCCGAGGATGATCGGAACACTGGTGATGTTTGACGAATATTCTAGAAAAGACAGGCGTTTCCTCGAATCTGCAAAATTAATGTTCAGAAAATTCCAGGACTTCGATCCGATCTCCATCGCTGCAAAAGAATTCAAGGATGTCGCGCTTGACTTCATATATGCCAGCGCACTCCAACGCTACCTACTCTAGGGACATCCGTATCTCTGAAAGGTTCAGTATTCTTAGGTGGATGTTTGCCAGCCTCGAAAGAAAGATGTTGTCAGCAGAGTATTTTTTTGAGTAGATGTTGACCTTGTCAAAGAATTCTCTTCTGTTATAGAGTATCTTGATAAGATCCTGTTTGTTGAACTTGTAGAAGAGGTTGTAGTACAATCTTAATGTAGAGTTTGTCAGCGAGAAGAGCTTCATTGATTCTTTTGTGATGCGCCAGTTGTTTTTCAGAACCTCTCTTGAAAGGAACAGGAACACATCGCTTATCTCCTCAAGCTCCTGGACAAGATAATAATAAAGAGAGGTCTTCTTGAAATCAAGATGCCCCTTCCTGTTCAGCAGCCTTATGCTGTAGTTGACAAACTTGTCTATCGAGTCATGTTTGTTGAGAAGTATTGAATAATCCCTGCTTCTTTTGGAGATGATCTCGTAAGCGTCCTCTCCCATCGATAGGAGAAGAAGAAAAATCCTGCGAAGGATGTTCTCAAACTCTTCCTGCGAGACTTCTGATATCTGTTTTATCTTTACAAAACTTTTTCCCTGGTCGATTACTTCAACTCCGACAAGATTGTTGACAATCTCCTGGACAAAACGCGCTGTGCTGGAAACTTTTCCGTCTTTCATATTTTTTAATGCAGAATTAGTGAAAACAACATCGATCTCATCGCTTCCTTTCTTGTAAGCGCTTAGGATATACCGGTGGACAAGCGCTGCCGGCAGGTCTGTGATGTCTATCTTTGACTTTTGAATCTTGAATTCCTTTTTTGACCTTAAAAAAAGATCTCCTGAGATCTCTTCAATATCAATCTCGTCGCCAGGCTTCAGCCTGAATTTGTTTGTCCAGGAAGTCGGCAGAGAAACTGTAAGGGTGGCAGTGCCTTGCTTGACAAGCTTTCTTTTCATTTTTCAATCTAATTCCATTTTTATGAATATTTAAACATTTCGAATAACAAACTTTATAAATACAGGTCCCATTTTTCTACTTAAAGTGGGGAAGAGATGCGTAATCTGTGGAGATGGCGCTGAGTTTGTCATCAAAAATTCTCAAGACGCGTATTGCAGAGAGTGTGCACTAGACTGTTTCTCAGATCTTTCCTTCCTGCAAAAAGTAGAAGAGCAGGCAAAAGAACTCAAGGAGATTGTCAAACAGCGGATGGAAGATGAACTTCTAGACAAGAACTGAGCTTGCCATGAATTTCTCTCTTACAATTTCTTTCAGGATGTGATGTACCTGTTTCCCGTAGATGATATAACTTTTTTCAACAACCTCGACAAAAGCTTCAAGCTCTTCGACAGTCTTGAAGACAACCTCGACCAAAAAGTCAAAACCAGCGTTTATCTTATACAATGAATTCACGCAATCCTGTTTCTTTAAAAAATTCAACAGCGTGTCCCTGTCCTGCGGCGCGACTGCAAAAGCGATGTTCGCCCGGATAGAATACCCTAGCTTATCAAAATCCAGCAGAGCTGTGAACCTGTTCAGGTATCTCTCCTTGCTCTTTTCAATATTTTCGTGGACAGAACTTACAGGCACCCTGAGCTCTTTCGCGATCTTCGAGCTTTTCTTTCTCGAATCCTTTCTAAGGGCCGCGATCAGCATGATGTCTTTCTTTTCCATGCATATAACTAGGCAGGGAAAGTATTTAGTTGTTTTTCTTATATTAAATATAGAAGTATAGATGTATATACTTTTTTTCGATGCATTTAAATATCGGAAGTTTTAATCAGAGGATATGAAAATATTATTTGTCTCGCCAGTATACCCGGACACTTTCTGGAATTTCAAATACGCTATTAAGTTCGTTTCAAAAAAAGCTATCCAGCCTCCGCTGGGATTGCTGACAGTCGCTGCGATGCTGCCTGCGGAATGGGAGAAAAAACTTGTAGACATGAACATTGAACCGTTGGAAGATGAAGATATCAAATGGGCTGATTATGTTTTTATCAGCGCGATGGACATCCAGAAGAAATCAGTACTGCAGATAGTCGACAGGTGCAAGGTATTGGGAGTGAAAACTGTCGCAGGCGGGCCGTTATTCACTGCAAGATACTCTGAATTCCAGGACGTAGACCATCTGATCCTCAACGAAGCTGAGGCGACACTTCCGCTTTTCCTGAAAGATCTGGAGGAAGGCTGTACAAAGCATCTCTATACTTCAGAAGAATTTCCAGACATACAAAAGAGCCCTGTTCCGCTCTGGGAGCTCATTGATATGAAAAAATATGCGACCATGAACATACAATACTCAAGGGGATGCCCTTTTGACTGCGAGTTCTGCGGCATCACTGCGCTTCTTGGACGGAAGGTCCGGACAAAAACAAAAGAGCAGATCATCGCCGAGCTTGACAGCCTCTATTCCAATGGATGGAAAGGAGATATATTTTTTGTAGATGACAATTTTATAGGAAACAAATCAATACTAAAAAAGGATGTTCTGCCTGCGATTATCGAATGGACAGAAAAAAGGAACAAGCCTTTTATTTTCACAACCGAAGCCTCGATCAATCTCTCTGACGATGAAGAGCTGATGATGATGATGGAGCGGGCAGGCTTTGACACTGTCTTTGTCGGTATCGAGACTCCTGACGAGAACAGCCTGACAGAGTGCAACAAACATCAAAATAAAAACCGCGACCTGCTGGAATCAATCGCGAGAATCAAGAAGCACGGTTTCCAGGTGATGGGAGGTTTCATTGTAGGATTTGACAGCGACCCGCCGTCGATCTTTGAAAAACAGATCGAGTTCATCCAGAAGAGCGGGATTGTTGTCGCAATGGTAGGATTGCTGAACGCGCCCAGGAACAGCAGGCTTTACCAGCGGCTCCTGAAAGAGAACAGGATTCTGCACGAGATCTCGGGGGACAATACAGATTATTCAATCAATTTTGTCCCGAAGATGAAACATAAGACACTTATCGACGGGTATAACAAGATAATAAACGAGATATACTCCCAAAAATCATATTACAAAAGGATAGCTAATTTTTTGAAAGAGTACAAACCTACCCAGAAGAAACCGACCCAGGTCGGCGACCTGAAAACTTTGTTCAAGACCACATGGTTCCTGGGCATCAAAGACAGGGGAAGGTTCGATTACTGGAAGCTTTTTTTCTGGTCCATGTCCAAATCTCCAAAACATCTGCGGCTCGCAGTGACTCTCGCAGTCTATGGTTATCATTTCAGAAAGATCTTCAGGATTTAGTTTTTTGTTTTGCTAGTTTTCTTCTTCATAACAAATCTCATGTATTTCTTGCAGTCCCTGCAGTAGTAGACAACTTTTCCGTCATGTGTCCTGACTCTTAAGTTTACGCCCGGAACAAGATAATGATGGCAGTGTTTGCAGAACTTTCTCTGCAGTGAAACAGGTATCTTTGCATTATAGCGCATGGCGACTTTTCTGGCTAAAGCTACATACCTGTGAGCCCTGTCCAGATTATTTGGCGCTGATGCTTCTGCCTGCTTAAAGAGCTCCCTGACCCGTTCCAGGGCTATTTTACGCTGGGCTTTCTTGTCCCTTGGTTTTGCCATATTTTCCCTCGAAGACTCTTACAGATAAAAAGCTTTAGATGCCACTCAAACATCGCACCAAAATATTTATATACTATGATAGTTGTTCTGAAGTATATAATTGAGGGGAGGAAAAATGGCTGAGAAAATCTTTGATATTATTTTTCGGGAAAAACCTGCACTGATGCTGGTCAATCTCAAGAATGCAAAAGACACAACCTATGCATCCTCCTTGGCTAAATCTGTGGATTGTACATATTCACACGTTGTAAAAATTCTTCAGAAGATGCAGGAAGCAGACCTCATCCAGTTCGAGAAGCAGGGCAGACTGAAACTGCTTAGGCTTACAAAGAAAGGAAGAGAAGTTGCAGAGCATATTGAGAATGCCAGGAACCTGCTTTGAACATTAAGCAAGGTAGATTGGAAAAAATAGAAGAATAAAAAGAAAGAATAGAAAATCTATTCTATCAATAGTTCTGCTCTGTCAAGATCATAGTACCAGTCTTCATCCAGCACTCCTGTCTTCTTGTAGTATTTCATAAGTCTTTTGATCTTTGACTCTGTTAGTGTCAATCCGCGTCTTGCTGTCTTGTCTTTCTTCAAGGTCGCAAGATGCTTTCTTATCGCAATAGCCCTCTTGATAAGAGATGTCAGATCCTCTGGCAGTTTCTTTGCCAGCTTTTTCTCCTTCAAAAGCACATTGATCTTTTTTCCTGTGATAGCCTTAACATCTGGAATCCCGTAAGAATCCCTTAGGTGCAAGCCGATCTGGCTTGGAGAAAGTCCTTGTTTTGCCAGTTTCACAACCAGCATCTCTACTTCTTTCTGCTTGAAGCTAACCCATGTAGGTTTCAGATCTAAAGGCTTCTTAGAAGCAGATTTTCCCTTGTCTCGTGAATGCATACGTGCCATTTTTTCCTCCTGTAAGACCAAGCTTATGCCGGATCTTCCCTCAGATAAGCTTAGGAAAAGCCATGGCCTTTATAAAGGTTCGTATATATCCTTTATAAAGAGAGTCAATTTCGCCACTTAGGAGTAGTAGTGGGACGAAAGGTTTAAATACTCCTAGAGTCTTCATTACTATCTTGGAAGGACAACACAGAGAGATAGATGCTGGTGATAGGAACATATATGGAGGATATTAAAAAATGATCGTTGAGACTGCGTTTTTAGATAAACTTAAACAATTCGGATTAAACAGCTATCAAGCAAAACTATGGACCGCATTGCTATCAAGAGGTGTTGCAACTGCAGGTGAACTATCTGACATTTCTAATGTTCCTAGATCAAGAGCATATGATGTTCTTGAAAGCCTTGAGAAAAAAGGTTTCATAATCATGAAGATCGGAAAACCGATCAAATATATTGCTGTACCACCAGCAGAAGTGGTCAAAAGGGTCCAGAACAGGATCAAGACAGATGCTGACAAGCAGACAGAACAGATCGAATCCTTAAAAGCGAGCGAAGTGATGAACGAACTTCAGCTGCTTCACGCCCAAGGTATCGACAAAGTCGATCCAACTGAACTTACAGCTTCTATCAAAGGAAGAAACAACATATACGAACATCTTTCTGACATGCTTGACAGGGCTACAAAATCAGTTGTCATCGCAACAACTGCACAAGGTCTTGTGCGGAAAGCAGACGCTCTGAAAAGAAATTTCAAACAGCTCAAAAAGAAAGGTGTAAAGGTGAAGATTGCTGCTCCTATAAACAATATTTCAAAACCAGTTACAAAGGAGCTTGCGCAGTTCGCTGAGATAAGAAATTCAAGCGGAGATGCAAGATTTGTCCTTATCGACGGGAAAGAATTGACATTCATGCTTGTCGATGACAAAGAAGTCAATGCAAGCTATGACACAGGAATAAAGATACAGTCTGATTTTTTCGTAAAGTCTTTCCAGGACATGTTCGATGTCCAGTGGAAAGGAATGAAGAAAGCGTGAGGTGAAAGAAAAATGACATCAGGTTCATGTTGCGGATGCGGTGCAGTCCGAATCGTAAAGCACGATTACTGCAAAAGATGCAGAATGGAAGGCCCTGCGGATTTACAAGCAAATGCTGCTGAAGCATCTGCTTGATTCTTTATTTTTTACTTTGAATCATACCTTACTTCTCTCAATTTTATTTTTGCCCATGAGAAAGTTTTAAATATAATCAGTCTTGATATATGATTTATGAACGAAAAAATGAGATACAAAGTCCATCGCCTAGATGTCAAGAGTGATAATATGCAGGATAAGTTGGAGAATTTCTTAAATAAACTCGATGGAGAAGTTCTTGCGGTAATTCCCAATGTTAAACCAACTTTTCAACTAATGGGAGCAACTGCTAAAGTAGACTTTCTATTAATTGTAGAAAAAACAGAGCAAAAATAAACGGAAGTCATTTCTTCACAATCAAATTCTCGCCAATCATCTCTTTTGGTTGTTCTATGCCTAGAAGGAAAAGCATAGATGGTGCTATGTCGCACAGTTTGCCATCTTTTGCTTTGCATTTGTAGAAATTATAGACAATAAAATCGACCGGATATTTTGAGTGCTGGGTCAGGATGTTGCCTTGGTTGTCCTGCATGTACTCTGCGTTTCCGTGGTCTGCTGTTATCAATGCGCAGCCTTCGAGCTCTTTTATTTTTTCAAGGACTTTGCCAACGCATTTGTCGACAACTTCTATTGCTTTTACTGTTGCGTCAAAATTTCCAGTATGGGCAACCATGTCTGGATTCGCATAATTCAGGATGACAACATCATACTTGTGCATCACTTCCAGCAAATTATCTGTTATCTCTTCTGCGCTCATCTCAGGAGTCTCGTCATAGGTCGCGACATCAGGAGACGGAACCAGGATACGGTCCTCGCCTGGAAATGGTTCTTCATTCTCGTCATTGAAGAAGAATGTGACATGAGCGTATTTTTCAGTCTCTGCGATCCGCAGCTGTTTCAGATTATTCTTTGAGATCACTTCCCCAAGAATGTTCTTTAATCTGTCAACGTGGTAGGCAACATGGACATTAGGAAATTTGTTAAGTTGGGAATAATAGTCTGTGAAGGGAACAAACAATATATTTTTCTTTTTACGCACAAAATTATTGAATTCTGGATCTACAAGTGCATGCGATATCTGGCGCGAACGGTCAAAACGATAGTTGAAAAGTATGAATGAGTCATTGTCCATCATTCCGGCATATCCTGCAACAGCTGTCGGAGATATAAATTCATCAGTCTCTTTGTTTTCATATGCCATCTCGACAGCATGCTTTGCTGTCTGCGCTTTCCTCCCGTCACCAGAAACAAGGCAGTTGTATGCTTTCTCTGTACGCTCCCATCGATTGTCGCGGTCCATTGCATAGTATCTTCCGCAGACAGTTGCTATTGTTGCCGGACTTTCTAGTTTTTTGATCTTTTCCTGCAGTTCATCGATGAATTGTTTCACTGATTTAGGAGGAGTGTCACGGCCGTCTGAGAAGACGTGGATTTTTACTTTTGGGAGATTGTGTATGAGTGCGAGATGAAGCAGAGCATAAAGATGCGTGTTCATCGCGTGCACACCTTCGTCCTGAAGCAAGCCTGCGATATGCAATGTTGAATTGTTCTGTTTGCAGTTTTCTACTGCTGCTAGTAAAGCTTTATTGCGTTCGAAAGAGCCGTCTTCAATCTCATCATTGATCTTTTTGAGCATCTGTCTCACGACACGGCCAGCGCCAATATTGATATGACCTACTTCACTGTTTCCCTGAAAACCTTTTGGCAGGCCGACATCTTCACCTGATGCTTTCAGGATCGAGTGCGGGCATTGCTCAAGAAGAACATCATGGACAGGAGTATCTGCCTGCGATACTGCATTTCCTTCTACTTCTTTAGAGATACCCCAACCATCGCGTATAATCAGAACTACTGGTCCTTTTACCTGTTTCATTTTCCCTCTTTTTTGGGATTTATATCCAGTACTTCCATATAAACATTGCTATATTATATAGAATTTTTAGAAAGGTTTATAAACAAATTAGCCCTTATTAAATAGGTAATTAAGGAGAGGTGAGGATGAGACGTCTTAAGAAACCAGCTATATTAGCGTCATCTGCATTCGTATTTCTAGTAACAATTTCGCTTGTCTCTGCTTTGATTGTTGGGATTATGCTTGGAGGGCTTGACACTGCAGAGGATGCAGGCATTGAAAAGATAAGAGATCTGCAGGAAAGCAGTTCTTTCTTCAGCAAGATTGTCAAAGCAAACCTTGACGGCTTCTCAAAATTTCTAAGATTCGCAACTTCTCCATTTAAGATGTTAGGTCTTGATTCATTCACTGGCTTTGCAGTCCTCGAACCAAAAGAGGATAAAATAAAGAGTAATCCTAATAGCGTTCCAATGGCTCCTTCAACAGGCACACTTGATAGTTCTGGTGGAGATGATGTAGAAGATGCTCCTGAAACAGAGGATACAAATACTGTTGGAGAGACTTCTGCAAAGTTCAGAGGAAAGAAAAGTTCAGGAGGAAGCGGAGGCAATGGCTATTATTATTATCCTACAGAGGGAGACACAACCCTAGGTTATTTCATCAAGAACCTTCCAGAAGGGATGCGTCTTGTTCTTGCATCAGATACAAGTGTTGATGCGACAACAGTTGGATTGTCAGGGACAGTCGACCTATTGGTAGGCGGAGGAGGAACAACTGGAAATTATACTGGTATGATCACAGTGCAGTTCACATCAAATGTAAGCATGGAAGGAACGCACACAGGCACACAGAAGGATGATACAGGCATGTCTGTGCTCGGCAATGTGACAAGCGGAA
>JAHWHI010000040.1 GCA_019323355.1 Candidatus Woesearchaeota archaeon
AAAAACAAGTTTGTTCTTCAGATGTCAACAGGCCTTGGCAATTCAGAGATCAACAGATATGACAATTTCATGGAAAAATACGGCCACAACCAGAGGATACACTTCCTTCACATGGGAGGTTCTGTAACAGGCCATGTCAAGTTTGTTCCTAGATTTATTGACTGGATACAACGGGAGTTTGACGTTTATACAGACACATCGCGTGCTCTGGCATTCGGACCTCATTTCCTGATAAAAGAATGCATGGAGAAGAATGACAATTCCCTGAAAAGAATAATGTTCGCATCAGACGAACCATGGGGGATATTCCCAGCAGAATTAGCACTGCTTCGTCATCTAGGCCTGGAAAAGACCCTGCGCTATAGGATTTTGTTCTACAATGCAAACATGCTCTATTGCCATGGAGATTAAGATGCTCTACATCAAAGACTTTCTTGACAAGATCAAGTGGGACAAACGCATGAATCCTGATGAATATACTCTTGTTTACATCGACCGTTTTTCAGGAAAAGAAGTCGAGTTCGAATACACAGACATTGTTGGCACAGCAGGAACCTTCTTGCAAGTTAAAACAATAGTCAATGAAAGAGAGAAAATAGTCGACATTCCAATGCACAGGATAGTCAAGATAAAGAAGTCTGGTTTTGTTGTCTGGGACCGGACAAAAGGTGCAGAAGAATGAAAACAGCAACCAACATATTATCAAAGACAATAGGACTTATGTTTCGCACCAAGATAACTCCGTTATGTTTCATCTTTAGGAAGGAAGCAATACATCCTATACATTCATTTTTCGTGTTCAACAATTTCGAAGCAATATATTTAGACAAAAACAAGCAGGTTGTTGATATCAAAGCAGTAAAACCATTCCAGCTAAACATTCAGAATAATCAACCAGCAAAATACCTGATAGAAGCTCCAATTGGATGGTCTAAGCAAAATAATCTCTCAATTGGAAAAATTTATAAGAACAGGCTTCAATAGAAATTAAAAAAGAGGTAATTTATGGTAATTCCATTCTTTGCAGCTGTTGGCGGCGCAGTAAATATGGTTTTGAGCAAGAAGGTGCTCTCCAAGCATAAAATGAGCTATAAGCTTTTTCTTGCGATTACAACAGCAATACTTTTCCTTATGTGTCTCATTCTTTCACCATTCCTGATAGCAATACATCCCGGAGCATTAGTGCCTGTGAATGTCTTCCTGCTGATCTTTGTAGGAGTCTTATCATTTATTTACAACTTATTGTTCTTCCACGGGTTACAGGAAGAGTCATTGAACGAGACAGAGACAGTATGGATGTTTCTTCCTTTACTGATCGTTATTTTATCTTTAATCTTCTATCCTGCAGAAAGGAATTATTATATTTTTATTCCAGCATTGATCTCTGGAGCTGCACTGATCCTATCTCACATCAAGAGACATCACGTGGATTTCTCAAGAGGCGCTCACTTGATACTGCTCTCTGTTGTGGTAGCTGCGTTCGAAGCAATATTCATAAGATATCTTTTAGATTTCTATAATCCATTCTCATTGTATTTTGTGCGGATCGGCATTGCAGCGATCTTGATGTGGCTCTATGCTAAGCCCCATGTCGGCAAAGTCAAATCAAAAAGCTGGCTGTACATTATAATATTGAGTGTATTCGTACTGATCCAGTTCATCTTCACCTACTGGTCCTATGCAGTTAATGGTCTTGTTTATACAATGTTGATCCTGAACTTGCTTCCAGTAATGATTTTTGCATACGCCTGGACCCTGGGGAAAGAAAGATTCGAGTGGAAGAAGTTTTTAGCAGCAATAGTCATCCTTGGATGCGTCATTGCAGTGCAGATTCTGGGTCATTAGCCCCGAAACCTTTATAAATGGAAATCAAAAAACTTATATACACTTGCCCTAATTGCATATATATGTATAAAGGTTTCATACTTAAGAACAATCTAAGGGGTTATCGAGGTATTCAAAATGGATATTGAAGCTGAAAGTGCGCCAAATGGCAGAACACAATCTGATTCTAATGGAGAGGAACTTGTCTTCCCAACCCAAAACATTCCACAGGGACTTCCAAAAAAAGTACAGTCACTTTGTCCTGAATGTACAAAAGTGATTGATGCAACAATGTATGAAGAAGATGGAAAAGTCTTTATGAAAAAGACATGCCCAGAACATGGAGAGTTCAAGGATTTCATCAGCGGAAATGTGAAGTTCTGGCTGAAGATGGAAAGAACTGGATTTGAAGATGCTCCAGGAATTCAAAATGCTAACACAAAGTACACAGGCAATTGTCCAAATGATTGCGGTATCTGCGATCATCACTTGAGCAACGCATGTGTTGCAAATATTGATCTTACTAACAGATGTAATCTGAAATGTCCAGTATGTTTTGCGAATGCGAACGCTGCTGGTTATGTATGTGAACTGACATTCGAGCAGGTAAGAAATATTGTAAAAACATTACTGGCAACAAAACCTATTCCATGTCAGGTTGTACAGTTTGCAGGCGGAGAGCCGACAATCCATCCTCAGTTCGTCGAGATTATCAAGATGTGCAAGAAAGAGGGTATTAGATACATGCAGGCTGCGACAAACGGTGTAAAGCTTGCGAGCGACAATGGCGAGTTTGCAAAAGCTTGTGTTGATGCTGGCCTAAGGCAGATTTACCTGCAGTTTGACGGTATTGGAGAAGAAGTATACCAGAAGACAAGAGGCAATGGAAAATTATGGAAGATCAAACAGAAATGTATCGAGAACTGTAGAAAAGCAGGTTTGATGGTAGTATTTGTCCCTACAATTGTTAAAGGTGTCAATGACCACCAGGTATGGGACATCCTGCAGTATGCAATCGATAATATTGATATCATGAACGGTGTAAGCTATCAGCCAGTCTCATTCTGCGGACGTATCCCACAGAAGGAAGTTATGGAGATGCGTTACACTATGACAGATGTTGTAGACGCAATAGAAAGGGGCAGCCACGGCAAACTGCAGACAATGAGAGATTGGTATCCGTTGTCATTCGCTTCGCCAATGTCAAAGCTATTGAGCGCAACAACAGGAAAACCTGTCCTGACAATCACAAACCACGCACAGTGTGGTGCAGGAACATACCTTCTTGTCAATAAAGAGACAAAAGAGTCAATTCCACTCTCAGCAATATTTGACTTTGAACATGTAATGCTTGAGATGAACGAATTGGCTAAAAA
Source organism: Candidatus Woesearchaeota archaeon (assembly GCA_019323355.1). Taxonomy (GTDB): domain Archaea; phylum Nanobdellota; class Nanobdellia; order Woesearchaeales; family WJKV01; genus JAGLWF01. Next base: position 3,201 of record JAHWHI010000040.1, read on the forward strand.
AGCAAAAGCTACCAAATTGAGCAACATGATCACAAAAGTCAAAGGTTTCAACATCCTGAGAAAATACTGGATAGCAGAGAACGCTCCAAAAGACCTTAGCTTCATGAAATTCATGAGGACACTTGAAGGCATGATGGGCGGAGCAAAAGAAGAAGACCAGAAATGGGTCATGCTTGTTGTTCTTGGTATGCATTTCCAGGACAAGTACAGCTTCAGGCTGGACAGGGTGCGAAGGTGCGTCATCCACTACGGTGCACCAGACGGCAAACTGTATCCGTTCTGCGCATACAACTCAGGACCTACATTCAGAGAAAAGATCGAGAAACAGTTCAGCATTCCATTAGAAGAATGGAAGAGACAACACGGAGAGATAAAGATCTTCAACCCTGAATAGGTTTTTTATTTTTCTTATCTAAAAGGCAGAAACTCTTTTCTTTCAAAACCCTTATATATAACAGATTTCTATACTAACGTATGAAAAAAGACGAGCGCGCTGAGAAACTTCTAGAGCTTCACAAGAGGATAAGAAGGTGCTCCCTGTGTTTTCTGTCGAGGTCGAGGATGGTAGCTGTTCCTGGCACAGGAAACATGAATGCAAAAATCTTTTTTGTCGGAGAAGCACCTGGCAATGAAGAGGATAAGATAGGAAGACCGTTTGTTGGAAGGT
>JAHWHI010000041.1 GCA_019323355.1 Candidatus Woesearchaeota archaeon
AATTGTGTATGTGGAGATCAGGTTCTTCTGGCATTGTGGACAAAAGCTCCATATGTAATCCAGATAAAGAACAAGGAAATCGCAGATGCATACAAGAAATATTTTGAGATGTTGTGGAATATTTCTAAGAATTAATTTTTTATGTTTTTTCTAGTATATATAAAACATGGAATTCCGGAGTTACCATTTGGTCTATTCCGACCACTTTCTTTTCAATTACTTTTAATCCATTTGTATTGAAAATTTTCTCCCATTCTGGAGGGGAGTTAAAATTGCAGGGAACATTTGCATTGTTCCTGAAAGACAGTTTGTTCAGGAACCAATCTAGGAATGTTCCGTATTTCTTTTGTTGTCCTCTATCCAAGCTAAAATAAGCATCATACAGATCTGGATGTTCTTGATAGCTTTCTTCTGGAAGATTCTCTCTTTTTATATCATACATAGATTCAAGGATTGCAATCTTTCCTTTAATTCTTGTAACTCTAGCTGCCTCTCGTAATACTTTCAATGGATCGTCACAGTGGTGCAACACTACTTTCAAAAGTGTAAGATCAAATATATTATCTTCATATTTTAATGGTTCATCATTACCATGCAGATCGTATTTCAAAGGGCGTTCTGCGTCAGCCAGGGCAATTACGTCTGGAGATCTTTTCTCTCTTCCGTCTCCTGCAACATCTTGTAGTGTGACATCAAAACCTTCATCATAGTATTTCTTTCCGACTCTTCCTGGCCCTGTCCCGATATCAAGAACCCTGAAATTTGCTCTTGCTTCACCTGTAGGTAGATAAGGAGCAACGTAATTGAACAAATCTCGCGCACGACCGACCATTTTTGGCCCCATCATTGTTTGAACAACGTTCAAGCGGTCATATTCAGCAATCAGATCTTCTTCAAGATTATCACTTTCTTGCGTTGATCTTGAACAGGAATCCATTGTTGCTGCAACCAATGGGGTGACTTCACTTTCGTCAACTTCCAGGTGCCGGAGCCATTTGAATAGCAAAATATTAATGGTACTCAAAAGTTTTTGATCTAAAAACACGTCTGCTGGAGAATATCTTTTATTACCAAATGCATCAATCATCTTATTGTCCCTATAATCACATATGAAAATATTATGTGCATTTCCATTTCTTGAATATCTGCTATGCCGGACGTTTATAAAGTTTTGCTGAGCTAAATATCTTTTGACTTCTTCTATTGTCTTCATAAAGCATTTCTGCCCCACGGTTATATTGCTGACCAATCTCTGAAAGGATTCCCAGATAGGATGGCCTTCATCTTTTTTGAAATCACGTTCACGGGAAGGCACGGGCCATACAAAATAATCAAAGATAAATGATGCATGTTTGTCTGGCCGTATGATCTTGCTTAGAACTTGCAAGTTTCGGTTCAAGATGGATCTTTCCCGATCATCAAAGTAAAATGTAAGACCTTCTGTTACAAATGCGATTGATTCGAGACCAGTTACAGTGGCTGCACCTTTGATTCTATGGCTAAAATCTTTTATATTGTCTATATCCAAGAGATCTAATTTCATAAGCTGATAATTGGTCGGGCGTTTGACATCTGCCTTTTGCCGAGCACTTTCAACTTCAAATAAATCAGTCTCAATAACATGCTTATCTGGATTCTCTTGCGCATATACTAATCCCAAAGGAGAAAGACCACAAGCGCCAACAACTAAAATATCTGGTTTTATATCATCTAGTTCTTGTTTGATAGAGTTATATCTGTTAAGAAGTTCTCCCGCAGCGTGTGGAGAGAAAATATGAAAACCTTCAAAAGTGGCTCTTATCTCGTCATTTTCAAACAACGGAGCTAGAAAACGATCTAATATCTCAGCCTCTTGGGCAAGCCTAGGGTCATCTCCAATAGCTTTTCGTACAAGGTAGCTGCTTATTGTACTGGTAAGCTGAAGTTGCCTCTCTGAAGGTTCACCTTTTACAATAGTCCGATATACATCTTGCCAGACATCCATTTTTACAACTAAATAGAATAATATTTAAGTAATTTAGCCCTTTTAAACTCGTGTTGTCCTGATCACTACAACTTGATCTTCTGTGCCAAATCTTGCAGCTTAT
>JAHWHI010000042.1 GCA_019323355.1 Candidatus Woesearchaeota archaeon
ATATACTTTGAAACTATATAACTGTAGATGCGAATGAAATACGGTTTATATGTACATCAATTTGTTGAAGACCCGAGCCATGGTGATGATAGTTTTGGGCGGGTGCGGCCAGGCGGAACAATCGAGTGCTCTGAAGACGGATCAAAATTAAAGCAATATATTGAAAATCGAAAAGTAATAGAAGAATTATCCAAGGAATATCGTATGAGCTGGCATAACAGCCTGGTTCTTGCTGCGAGGCGGTTGAGCGGAAGCGATCCTCTTGATGATTTTGACTTCATGATTACACATGTTCCCCCTAATGATTATTCTAGAAAAATCTTCCGAGATGAAAGGATGAACTATAAAGGAAGCTTGGATCTATTGGCACACATTAAAAAAGTCCGTCCAGAGATGGGGCTGATCGCATATACGGGTGCTCCGAGAGAGATCCGGGAGATCGTCTCAAAAGAAATGAGAATTTTTCTTCTTCATAGAGGACGCTTTGGATTAGATCTAGAGATAGAAGAGCTGAAGAAAATGATCCATGGAAAGGCATCACTTGACAGCGCCTGGTAAAATCTGCTTCTCTAACCAATCTTTATTTACTTCTTTGTACTCTCCTGGTTTTAGATCCAAGGCTAGGTTTCCGATCTTTGTTCTCTTTAATTCCTCTACTTTGTATCCTAATTTTTCAAATAGCTTTTTTATTATGTGCTTTCTTCCCTCGTGGATTGCTAATGTAATTTGATTGTTTTTTTGTTTCAGGTCGAAAACATTTACCTTCCGGTCTTCTATAGTTAACCCTTGCTTTAATTTTTGAAAATCTTTCAGAAGAAGAGGTTTATCCAAGGTTGCTGTGTATGTTTTCTTAATATTATATCTTGGATGGATGATGTTGTTTGCAAAATCTCCATCATTTGTCAGGATTAACAGGCCTTCAGTATCTAGATCCAATCTTCCAACTGGATATATCTTTTCTTTTGTTTTTATTAATTGGACAACTGTCTTTCTTCCTCTGTCATCAGAAACAGAACATAGTATTCCTTTAGGTTTGTTGATTATGATGTAAACTTTCTTTTCTCTCTTTATTTCTTTTCCTTTTACTTCTATCTTATCCTTGTCTGGATCTGCTTTGTCTCCTAGTTTTGCTGTTTTACCGTTTACTTTTACAAGGCCTTGCTCAATCAGCTCTTCGCTCTTCCTTCTGGATGCGATCCCTGCCTCTGACATTATTTTCTGCAGCCGTTGTTCCATTTTTATACTAATATCTAAAACTTTATAAAAACCTTACTGTATTCTGCTGATATGTCAAGGCAAAGAACTATAGGGGGGCATTTCTATATAGAAGGAAGATGCATGTACAGCGGCAATAAAGTGCGAGCTGATTTCTGGCCTGCGGATCCTAACCACGGCATACGTTTTATGACGCCTAAGGGTGCGGTCAGAGCTGTTTTGGAAAATGTAGTCCCCTGCAGAAGATCTCTTATGTTGAGAGATCCGGAAACTAATGCAGAGATAATTAATGTTGAACATGTACTAGCGACATTGTATGCCTATGGCGTTGATAATGTTGACATCCAGGTGAAGAAGGTACATTCAAAAAACAATGGCACTTATAGTGATAATATCGCCTATTATACTTGGAAAGCTGCAAAAAATATGGGGTATGATATTCCTGAAGTTTTTCCGAACAGGCCTCAGGAAGAATATACGCTTTCCTGCAAATTAAGAGAGGAAAGCAAGGCACCTGTCGAGCAGGAAGCAGAAAGAAAGATCATCCGGATAACTGAAGCGTTTGAGACAGAAAAATTGTCTTTCTATCCAATGTGTCCTGACAATCTTCGCGTTGATCCTTATTCTAAGACTGATCTGGTTATGTGCGCAACAACAGTTTATGACCCTGTCGGAGAGCAGAAGTTTGAATGCGCAGTCAATCCTGAGGTCTACCACAAACATCTGTCTGAGGCTCGGAGATACGCTCATCATATCATATTCTTGATGAAATATATGCCAGAGAAAGTTGCCTATAGTGTCGCTAGTTTCCTTGCAAACTTTGCGTATCCTTCATTTGGGATAGGACATGGCTTCCACACTGAAAATGTTTTTCTTCCTAGAAGAACTGCAGATTCATGGTTTGCACAGGAGAAGTTTCCAGCAGAAGTTGCAAGGCATACAATTGTTGATCGCTTGGGGGCAATCGCTTTGTTAGGCGCTAGACTGCAAGGCATCCGCTGCATCATGAAATTCAGCAACCATGAGAATGATGTGAATGTGCTTAAGGAGTTTGAAGAATGGCTGAAAGCTCCTAAGGTAACTGCTTATAAATAAATTCTAAAGCTTTTTATATTGAATACGGATTTTCTGGATCGATGAACATCTTAATCACAGGAGGAACTGGCTTTGTCGGCCAGCATTTGGTAAAAGAGTTGAGTAAAGATAAGAAGAATAAGATTTCTGTTGTTTGCAGGAAGAAAAGGAATGATTTCTATATCGATATCTCTACGTTTCCAAATGTTAAGATTCATCATGGTGTTGATGTGCTTGATTATCCATTGATGGAAAAGTATTTCAAAGGTGCGGATGTTGTTTTTGATCTGGCAGGTTGCATCTCTTTCAAGAAGTCTGACAGGCAGAAACTAATAGCTATCAATCGTAACGGAGCACTTAATGTACTTCGCGCGTGTGAAAAGCATAATGTCAAGAAACTGATACATATAAGTTCTACAGCTGCACTTGGCTTTAGAAACAAGGTCATTGACGAGGAGTTTAATTTTGACTGGTCAAAGTATAAGGATAAGTGTGTCTATTCTTACTCTAAATCCTTGCCTGATAAACATATCCTCGAGAGCAAGATTGATTCCATATTAGTGTATCCTCCCTTAATAATGGGACCAGGTGACAAGACAAACACTCCTAAATTATTGCGCGCTATCCAGAAAGGGCTTCCGTTCAATCCTCCTGGAAGAAATTCTGTTGTTGACGTGCGTGATCTGGCAAAAGCACTTGTCCTGCTTATGAAAAAAGATGTAAAGAATGACAAATTCATCATCTCAAGCGGAAGCTATACTTATGAGCAGATGAACACTATTATTGCAAGAACCATTGGTGCAAAACCTGTAACACGGGTAATTCCAAATCCTTTGCTGTATCCTCTTCTTGCAGCTGCATTGTTAGTCGAAAAAATCTCTCCTGATCCGCCTATAACTTATGAAAACCTTTTCTTATCTTTTAAGAACAGGGTTCACAGTTCTAAGAAAATCGCAGATCTGGGCTTCAGGCCGCAGTATCCTTTGTCGCAGACTGTCGTCGATTCATGGCAATGGATGAATGAGGTGGGAGTATGAGCAAGATATTTGTGACTGGAGCTGCTGGATGTGTCGGTTCAAGTCTTGTAAAGAAACTGGCTCAGCAAGGGCACCAGATCCATATCCTGATCAAGCCCAATACCTGGCATCCATATCTTGATGGTCTGAAACTTAAAGTATTTTATGGGGATATCCGTCGGAAGAGTGATGTACTTAAGGCAATGAAAGGTTGCGAGTATGCATACCAAGTCGCAGGTGTTGTATCTTATAATCGTCTTGATTTCCATGACATGTATACGACACACGTGCATGGTGTTCGAAAAGTTCTTGAAGCTGCAATGGAGTTAGGATTGAAGAAAGTTGTTGTGACTGGTTCTACTGCGGGTATTGGCATCCCAAAAGATCCTCGAAGACCTTTGCGAGAGGAAGATGCTTTTGATTTTAGAAAATACAAGAAAGTGATGTACATGTACTCAAAGTGGAAGACGCGGATGCTTGTCAGATATTTCGCTAGAAAAGGATTGAATGTCTGTTCTATATCTCCTACAACAATCTATGGGCAGGGAGACATCTCAATGCACATAGGAAAAGTTGTGAAGAAGATCAAAGAAGGCAAACTGAAGAAAGCCCCTCCAGGAGGGAACGCAGTTGTCTCTGTTGACGATACTATTGATGCGCATTTATTGGCTATGGCTAAGGGAAAAAGCGGTGAAGATTATATTATTGCGAATGAATTCATTCCTTACATCAGGATGTTCAATCGTATTGCAAAACTGTTGGGAGTTCCTGGGATTACTAAGAAGTATCCTAAGATCATTTTAGAACCAATGAAAGTTGTTCTTACTGTGCTTGAAAGAGTGATGTTTGTGTTTGGCAAGAAACCGATCCTGTCAGCGCACTCAATGAACTTCTCATTCAAGTTCAGATACTTTGATTCTGCAAAGATCCGAAGAGAACTAGGATGGCAGCCTAAAGTCGACTTTGACCTGGCAATGGCAAAAGCAATAGAATTCTATAACGATCAAGACTTGCTTTGATCTGGACTAAAATAATCAATCCATGGTTGGTATTGATCGAATCTTGTGTGCTGTACTTCGCATCTTTCGTCAAGAATTCCCCCTTTGGTAATTAACATGATCTCCAGATGTTTTCCTTTGTCAGGTCGAAATGCGTGACAAGATCCTTTTGGAATGTATACAGATTTTCCCTTTTCAAGTGTAACAATTATTTTTTTTGAAGCAGTTTCTACCTGGAATTCTCCGCTTCCGTCTAGTACTAAGACAGCTTCGTCTACATCTTCATGATGATGCAAATCTGATGGTCTTGGAAAGATGATGTCAAGAACAGTCTGTCCCAGGTTTTCTAATATTCCATCTGGAAAATCCTGTCTGAGCAATAACCCCGCTTCTTTATTCCAGGTGTATCCATCATATTCTGCTTTCTGAACTAAACTGGCAAGAAAAAGATTTTCTGTATGCTTTCTAAGCCAATCTCTAACATGTCCTTTAGGCAATGTGTCTGCATAATGTGGAAATGCCATAGAAAAGTCTGAAATTTTCGAGTATATAAGTTTTTGGTTAAGCTTTTTATATTGGTTATATATCAGGCCGGATATGGGAGTTTGGGAACGTAGAAAGAGTGTTTTTGATGTTTCTGAAGCAGTGTGCAGAGGAGTTTTTGACACCCTGTTCCATGTGGAATTTCATGGTGTTGAAAATGTGCCTAGAGAGGGACCTGTTCTTTTGTTTCCAAAACATCAGGCTTACCGTGACATAATCTATGAAGGAATCCTGCTTCGAACTCATGCTGGCAGGCATGCTTACTGGATCATGGCAGATTATCTTCCAGATCTTCTTGGTATGTATGGTGCTGTGAAAATAAAACGGCCGAAGGATCTTGATCTTGAAGGGCTAAAAGAAGAGATGAATGATGCAAGAAAACGCGCAAAAGCATACGAAGCAGAAGGAGATACTGAAGCTGCAGAAAAAGATCGCGCAGAGATTGCGAGAATTAAAAAGATATTCAAAGATGCAAGCACGGAAGGCAGGGAAAGTATTCAAAAACTACGAGAGAAATTGGTTGAATTCTATAACGATGGAGAGGTTGTTGTTGTGCATCCAGAGGGCACACGGAAAGGTGCTTGGGCGAACATGCTTCCTTTTCTTGATACTGCAGTAAAACTGACCCTGGAAATCGAGGATGAATTTGGTATCAAAGTTCCTGTTGTTCCAGTTGGCATTGAGTATCGCAGCCCCTTTGGTTCCCGGAGTGAACGTCCATCATTGTATCTGCCTGGAGCAAAAGCTTTTGTCAGGGCTGGAAAGCCTCATGATGTGAGAGAGAAAGGTCTGATTGATATTCTGTATAATGAAGTTAAAAGATTGTCTAATTTGTAATCACTCTGAAGGGACGCATATCAGTAAGCTTTATAAAGGGCCATATATGGAGGTTTGTATATAGGCCCATAAAATGGTTACAGATACAGATCCTAAATCAAATGGCAAGAGCACAGGATGGTTTGCTGGTGCTTTTGGGAACCTTCTAGAGAACCTTGAAGAGCTAGGAGATATTGTTGATAATACTTTCATGGGTCTTGCTTATCGGATTGTTGGCGGAAGGAACAGCAAGCTTCTGCATGATATGAGGCCTGCTATTGATCAAATTCATTCTTTAGAGGAAAGTCTTGAAGCATTACCTGATGACCAGCTTAAGGAAAAAACATCTGAATTGCGAAGAAGGATACATCAAGAATTTGTCAGGAATAATGTTTACAGGCTTCTGGATTCTTACGAACAGCATCTATCAAGAATGCTTTCTACTGGTGACGAATATACAATAAAAGATCTGAAAAGATTGAGAGAGGATGCAAGAGCATGTGCAGAACAGGACAAAAAAGAAGGTATGAAAAGAAGAGAGAAGATTCTTGATGATATTTTGCCTGAAGCATTCGCTTTAGTAAGGGAAGCTGCAGGCCGTAATTTTGCTGACAAACCCCGTTTTGGAAAACATTTTGATGTTCAACTGCAGGGAGGTATTGCTTTGCACCATGGAAATGTCGCAGAGATGATGACTGGTGAAGGTAAGACGCTTGCTGCTACACTTCCAGCTTATCTGAATGCTTTAGAATTAAATGAAGAGTGGATTCAGAAAGCAAAAGAAAGATTCGGTGAAGATGTTAATGACTGGATATTTGATCCAATCGACGGTGTGCCTGTCAACAAAGGAGTCCATGTAATTACTGTCAATGATTTCTTAGCTAGAAGAGACGCGCAGTGGATGGGTGAAGTTTATGAAAAGCTTGGATTGTCTACTGGAGCCATCTGGGATCAGATGGAATCAAAACTTGGTACAGATGCAAGAAAAGCTGCATATGCGAAAGATATAACCTATGGGACAAGCAACCAGTTTGGTTTTGATTATCTGAGAGACAATATGGTTTCAGATGTATCAGAGCAGTGCCAGAGAGGTTTTCATTTTGGGATTGTTGATGAAGCTGACAGTATTCTTATTGACGAAGCTACAACTCCCCTGATCATATCACAGACAAAAGGACACAATGTTGTTGATGTGCGTAGAGCACAGGAAGCTGTGGCAGATTTTGAAGGAAGAGAAAAAGGAGAGGATGAAGAGGATTATGCAGAAGATGATAGTGTAGATTTTGTTTACGACATCAAAATAAAACGTCCTATCTGGACAACTAGAGGTATCAAAAAGATCGAGAAGCTGCAGGCAGAGCATGGGGAATATTTCGAACATCTTCTTACGCAGGCTGTAAGAGCAAGAGACTTTTTTGAAAAGGACAAGCATTATATGGTTTCTGCGGAAGAAGAAAAATCTTCAGCTGAAGTAATTATCATTGATGAACGTACAGGTTACCCTGCGATCGGAAGAAGGTGGACAGACGGGCTTCATCAGGCGATCGAAGCAAAACACGAGTTTGACGAATCACTTGACGAAAAACCTAAGATAAAAGAAGAAAAAGAGACTTTTGCAACTGTCACACTTCAGAACTTTTTCAAATTGTACGACAAATTGTCAGGTATGACTGGAACTGCGATGACAGAAGCCAATGAATTTTACAAAATATACGGATTGGATGTAATCAACATCCCAACAAACAAGCCTTTGATCCGGAAAGAACATAATGATCTGGTTTATTTGAATAAAGTTTTCAAATGGATATCTGCTCTGAGCGAGATATTAGATTATCATGTAAGAGGACAGCCAGTCCTTGTTGGAACAAGATCTGTCGAGGACTCTATTATGCTCTCAACGCTATTGAAAAACAAAAAATTAGTTGAAGGTATTTTAGTGAAAGGAAGGCCTGACCTTGTTGGAGAGATGACTCAGCAAGAGCTTGTTCTTTATTCGTTTATGTTTGGTATCCATCCATTGGAAGTTATGAAAGAGCCCCAGCAGGCAGTAAAGAAAGTCAATGTAGGTTTCAAGAAAATAGAACAGTTAATCTCAACTTGGGGAATTGTTGACAGCTGTGGACAATTAGATGTAGAACAGATTTCAAAAGGCCTTGAACACGAAGTATTAAATGCCAAGAAAGAGAATCTTGAACGAGAGGATAAGATTATTGCAAAAGCTGGAGAACTGGCAAGAATCACTGTTGCCACAAATATGGCAGGACGTGGAACAGATATTGTGCTTGGTAAATATAATGTGGAAGAGTTATTGGTGCACTGGAAAAAATATGGTATCGCTCCTGCTGATCTTCAGGCTGATGATCCAGACCTGAAAGAGAAATTAAAACAATACTGGACAGAGAAAAAGATTGTGCATCCTCATACAGGAAAGGAAGTTTCTCTATTGGACTATTGGAATAAAAGAGAGATGTATGATCTGTTGGAAGTCTTTGATGACGATCAGAAGGGAACATTAACTGATCTTGGCGGTCTTCATGTTGTTGGAACTGAAAGACATATGTCGCGAAGAGTTGACAATCAGCTGAGAGGAAGGGCTGGACGTCAGGGAGACAAAGGCAGTTCAAGATTTATCATATGCTTAGAGGATGAACTTCCTAAGCGTACAAAGGCAGGCTCTGAAGGAATGAAAAACTTCCTTTCAAATACTCCGATGGGAGAGGGTAAACCTTACAATAATGTTTTTGTAACATATGGTATCCGAAAAGGACAGGCAAATGTTGAAAACCAGCACTTCAACAGCAGAAAAAATCTTTATGAATATGACAAGGTGCTTGATGTGCAGAGAAAACGTATCTATGATATAAGACAAAACCTTATTGAAGGAAAAAATATTTCTGACATAGTTGTCAATGATTTCCTTGGAGCAAGTGTAAGAGATAGTGTAGATTCGATTTTGCTGAACGATGACGGGTCTAAAGTCCAGATTGAAGAGGATCAAGTCCGGCAGATCCAGGAATTGATGAAAAGAAAATTCAATATTATTGTTTCAGGCAAATCAATTGCTTCTTTAGGGGAGAGACAGGGCATAACAAACTATTTGGTTGACAAGCTTCGACAGAGTTATGCTAAACAGAAAAGCCGGTTTTCGAATATGGAAGGAATTCTTGCCCTTAAGATCTTATCTTCATTGCAAGACCACTGGCCAGGACATCTGACAACAATGAACACACTCAAGACACAGATCGCTTTCAGAGGATACAGCGGTGATCCTAAGATAGCATATAGCAGAGAAGGTTTTTCTATCTTCAATGATATGATGCGTTCTGTAAGAGAAGAAGTTCTTGATTTTGCATCTGACAGATATTTCATGGTATATCATGAAAGTGTCAGGTTCTGAGATAATCCTTTAGCGGCCTGACTGCAATCTGAGACCATGCTTCTACGATATGCTTTCTAGACCCACATATTTTTTCTAATTCCTCTACAGTCCTGAACTGCGCTGTTGTTTTGTCTATCTCTTTGTCCATAGGCTGCACTTTCTCTGTATCTACCCATATAACGTATAATAATCCAAAATGAACCTGGCTCACTTCGTCAGATTCGTAATTTACATAACCCAAGACTTTAGTTGTGACATTCGCATCTAGAGGAATAAAAACTTCCTCTTTTAATTCTCGGAACATACTCGTTCGCAACGGATTACTCGGTCCTAGCTCTGCGTCGGCATGGTCGACATGACCTCCGATTCCCCAGGACCATTTTCCTCTTAATCTCTCTTCATCGTGCTCTTCTTCTGAACGCATATATGAGAAAACTCTTTTTGTATCCTGATGGATTATTAACATGTAAGGTATCGGTTGTTTGTAGTTTGGATCTTTTTCAGCGTCTCCCCTGCGCATAAATATAGATTGGTTCAAGATTATCTTTTCATAATCCACTTCGTGCCCTGGCCTGAATCCTTCGAAAAGATTTCTCTGGCTTGGGGCGAACAGTGTCTCCCTTGGTACAACCATGATTTGCTTGTCATCTTTTCCCATATCTTTTTGGATTTATTTGTTTGATTATTTAAGTCTTTGTGTAGAGCTTTTTAATGAGCCATCTCAAGAAAAAGATAATTACTATCAGGATGATTAAAGGTATTAATAGGAAGATGCCTATCCTGTTGAAGAAGGCTGTGAACGGTGATCTGTCAAAATACATCTTTAGCTTTGGCATCACAACTAAAGTTCTTAACATCTCTTTTACTGGGAATGCCTCTTCTTTTCCAACCACTAATACATACTTTCCTTGGTTGTCTGGGCTGAAAACTTTTATGTTGTAGGTTCCTTGTTTTACAGCCTGCTCCATCTCAGGTCCCATGTAATAATAATCTCCGCCAAACTCTTCGTAGAAACGAGTCCATTCATGTTCCAATCCATCTAATGTGTATGTTTTCTCTCCTAATGTGATGTTTGCTGAAACATCCTTGTCAATGTTTTCTATGTCTGGGACTAAGATCTGCACGTATAGCATGAATGGAGTGCCTGAATTTATCTGGTAGGATTCTTCTTTTCCTTCCAAGTTTCCATAGAATGCCTGCGAGATCTCTGGATTTTTAATTTCAGTGAAATCTTGGTCGACCAATCTTGGCTGGTGCGCAGATACTGCTGTGACCAGAAGCAAAAGTAATATTGAAAGTGCAAATATTTTGTTCCTATGGGGACATCTCAGAATCCAGCAATGTATATTATGTATCAGCATCCTTAGTTTGATCTTATGTATGTGGCAGGGCTGGTTGGTATATTTTTTCTGCCATGGCCATCTGTGCGGAAACCGATGCGGAGGACATACTTTTTTCATATTGCTTTGGGAGGTATTATCCTATTTAAATCTATTTAAACATGGTTGGAAACACTTAATTATTCAGGTTTAAACTTTCTTTTATATTGTGGGGGTTAAAATATGAGACCAGAGGAATGGGAGCAATTAAAAAATTATAATGTCGATGAAAAAGAGATTGAGAAGAATAGTAGAATTGAGCTTCAGATCGCTGGTGCCCATGCATTCAGGAACAATGTGGAGATTGAGGTTGCAAGGCATTTTTTAGGATGCCAGGGTCAATTATTTTGGTCTCCTATGCTTGATGTTGAAGATGTCACTTTATGGCACGAAGATTATAATGCTGGAGAAGCTGGAAGAAAACAATTGCAGGATCTTATGGATATGGGAGCAAGAGCTGTTGCAGAATTTGAAAAAACAAGATTTTTCAAAATTGCTTTTCCAAAAGCTCGGCCAAATGCTTCGACAACTGGCGGATGGTTCGGTTCTCCTTGGGATCGAGAATTGAATTTTCATGTTTTCAGCAGAAAATTTGATGAGACTCATGAAAGATTCTCACTTGGTCGCGTTGGCCGCGGAGATTATAGGCCATATAGTAACACTGATCGTTCGCATTGTTTATGGTTTAGCTTTAGTTACAAAGTGCCGCAATTAAGACTGACAACAGTTGAAGAATGTGTTAAGACTTATGCCCTTGAGCCATCTATGCAAGCGTTTTTTGGCGAACTGATGATACGCACGATGGGCAATTATGCCAGAAGTGTAACACTTGTCTCGGACAGGCTTTCTGATGGTAGAGAGATCATAACTTATTGTGAGAATATAGATGCGTTCTTTGATTGTGAAAAAGTTCACCGTACAGCTCCAAAAAGACATGAGTCTATAATTGCACAAGTAGTGGCAGATCCTGATAAATTTGCACTAACAGATGAAGATAAAGAGGTACACAAATACCTTGACACAGAAGTTGGCTGTAGCGGAGGAGTAAAATGAGAGTAGACCGTAAGCTTTATAAAGGCCTGGCTGGTTTGTGTATAATATAGAGCATAAGAAGAAGAGAGAGCACTTGCTCAGTAAAATGAACATTTCGCTTTTTCTATACAAGTGCTGAATATATGAGGTAAATAAAGAATGAATTTATTTGTAAAATTAGGCTTAGGCCGAGATTTATTAAAAGCAATAACAGGGCTTGGGCTAACAAAACCAACCCAGATACAGGATGCATCAATCCCGCACATAATCCAGGGAAAGGATGTGGTCGGAGAATCAGCAACTGGTTCAGGAAAGACCCTTGCTTTTGGATGCGGTGTTATAGAACGCGTAACTCCCGGAGCTGGACTCCAGGCTTTGATACTTACTCCTACTAGAGAACTTGCAGAGCAAGTGACAAACGCACTTAGAGGATTTTCTTTTCAGAAAAAACTAAAGATAATTAGTGTTTATGGCGGAGTTGCAATAGGTCCGCAGATACACGATCTTGCATGGGCAGATGTTGTAGTTGCAACACCTGGAAGACTGCTTGACCATCTTGACAGAAGGACAATCAACCTGTCAAAAATAAAACTTTTAGTATTAGATGAAGCAGACAGGATGCTTGACATGGGATTCATCGATGATGTTGAAAAGATCATCAGGATATGCCCGAAAAACAGGCAGACTTTGTTCTTTTCAGCGACAATCTCTGGAAAGATAAGAGATCTTGCACAAAGATACATGAACAATCCAATAAAAGTGACTGCGACACGACAGGTCGATCCTAGCAAACTTAAGCAAGTCTATTATGATGTACAAAGAAACATGAAACTTTCACTTCTTGTACACCTTCTAAAAAAGGAGAATGCAGACCTTGTTATGGTTTTCTGCAATACAAGAAACAATACTGATTTTGTTGTGAAAAATCTTAAGGCCAACCAGATACGAGCTATTGCTATCCACGGTGGTCTTTCGCAGAACAAGAGGACAAACACCATCCAGTCATTCAATGACGCAAAAGTAAGGGTGCTTGTCTGTACAGATGTTGCTGCGCGAGGACTTCACATTGACAATGTTTCGCACGTCTATAATTATGACCTGCCTGCAGATGCAAAGGACTATGTCCACAGGATAGGCAGGACAGCTAGGGCAGGCGAAGAAGGAAAAGTCATAAACCTGCTTTGTGATGCAGACTATGATAATTTCTCTAAAATCCAGAGAGAGTATCGTACTTTTGCTATCCAGAGGATGGAAAAACCTATGGTTGCAAAGATAGTCGCTGTCAGAGCTGAAATCAGAAGAGGCGGTTTCCAGGGACATCGCGGTCCACCTCAAAGAGGAAGTTTCTCAAGAGGCGGTCCAAGAGGCACTCCTAGAGAAGGCCCAAGAGGATTCCAGAGAGGAAACAGGTCAAGACCTCCACGCCCGGGCAATTCCCGATTCAAGAGGAATGGAAATTTCAGAAGGCAGAGGTCTGATTAGACCCTGAATCAAGGGTATGGCAGTAGGAAGCTTTAAAAAGGAGGCTGTATTTTTATACTCAATCATCAGAAATTGTATCAAAAGCTATTTCTGAAAAAATAAACAAAACACATGAGGAAATAAAACAAAATGAAAGGTAAAGTAAAATTTTTCAATGCCGGCAAAGGCTTTGGATTTATTGCTGCAGATGATGGCAAAGAATACTTTGTTCATCAAACAGGCCTTAAAGAAGGAGTTGTTTTACGTGAGAACGACGCAGTTGTTTTCGATGTAGAGCAAGGCGACAGAGGCCCAAAAGCAGTTAATGTTGAACTAGACAACGAATAAAACCATCAAAAAACTAAAATTTTTTGAATCAAAAACTTTTTCTTTTTCTATAATTTATTTTTTTCTTACAATAGTCATATGTTTACACATATCCTTTAAATCCATTTTCGGGATTTGATACTATATAACATAGTATAGGTGAATAAAATGGAACTAGAACATATTGGAGACAAATTATATGTGGGGGAAGCTACTAAGGGGATATCTATCCCGCCAGAAGAAATAGCGTATGGACGGTATATCTTACCAAATACACTAGGCCATTCTGAACATGAAGATATTGGAGCAAGAATAGTCGAAGCTTCAAGAGAGAAGAAACAATGGGTAGGTGTTGCTTACTCACGTCTGGCTGACCAGCTTATTGAAGAGCTTACAGCGATGGCAGACCGGGACAAGAAAGCAAGAGAAGCATGGGAGAATAGACCTGGCTTTTTAAGAAGTATCTATAACACATTGTACAATGGTTTCAAAGCTCTTGTAGTTCCTTCAAAGACAGGCGCTGGTTCAGAACCAAGTGACCAGGTTGAGGAAACAGAAGAGAAGATTGAAAAGAAATTCAGTGTTCTTGCATTCCAACTGTACACGCAAGGACCAAGAGGACCAGAGATACTTGGCTATGAGATCAGAACCATGGCTGACAAAGGTTACCTAGAACTTGTTGATATCGATGAGGAAAATACAGTCCTTGTTCCTACACAGAAATTCGTAGAGACAGTGCACGGTTCCCAGAGAAGATAATAATTTTTCTTTTTTCTTTTTTATATTATTATGACAAGCTTTTTATATTGCCTCTTATAGTATGGGGTATGACATCAGAAAATGCATTAGTTCCTTTTCATGAGGAAGGACCGAGACCAGAAGATGGCATTGCTTGGCTGAGTACATTGCCAGAGGGGGAAGGGAGATTTATTCAAAGATGTACGGATTCTGTTGTAAGTTTTTCTCAAGGAAGTTATAGAAATTTTTTTCAGAACTGCGGGCTTTATGCTGTTGGCAGCTCTTTACGAGGAGCGCATAATGATGTCGACATTGTTCTTGTCGGATTAGATTTCAGAGCTGTGATAGAATATGATAAAGTTTTTCTGATGGATCCAGAAGCATTGATCGCAGAAAAAGTAGTTGTTCCCCCATACAAATTTGAAATTTTATCTGAAGAAGGCGAAGAACCTATGGTATTGAGGCCTGCCAGTCACAATACAGAATCAATTGATAGTATCACTTTTATGGGAATAGAACATGGAGGTGTAAAGTATGATTACGATCTTCACAGGTTGGCAGGTGACTCTTTGACCATGGAATCTTTTTGCGCGAAAAGAGGCAAACTCAGTAATTTAGTAACTGATTTGAAAGATCACGTTGGAAAAAGCATGCAGGCTGCAACTACGCGCCTTGATGATCCGTTTGAACAATATTTTCATGAAGATTCATGGTTCTTAGTGACTCGTTTTGGAATATTTCCATTAGATCCGGAAAGCTCTGTTAGTGTGCCTGTTCCTCAAGAGTTCAAACTTCCACATCCCCCGATTGATTTTATATTTCACGCTGAAAATCTACATCCCGCTGCCTGGAAAGAACATCAGAGAAGATACAATCTGCCGTTTGTTGCTTTATATGAATGGCCCATGGCAAATATGAATGTTGAACAGAGACTGACTCTTACTGATCTTCCTCAACCTGAATTTATTGATCCCAAAGGAACAGAAAGAGTTAAGTGTAATATCTATTTTCCATATCTTGGAGACCCTCCAATATTTGTAGAGAAGAAAAATCCTGTTTGAACCACAAGATTTATATCCCATTCTTTATTGTTCTATATTATGAAAAAGAGGGCTATTATTGAGCTGAAGAATGTCTGGAAGATCTATGAGATGGGAGATTCCAAGGTAGAGGCTCTGAGAGGCCTGAATCTTGAGGTTAGAGAAGGAGAATTCTTGATAATAATGGGGCCGAGCGGTTCTGGAAAGTCAACATGCGTAAATATGGTCGGCTGTCTGGACCTGCCTACAAAAGGCTCTGTCATACTTGACGGACAGGATATCAGCAAACTGAGCGAATCTGAATTAGCCCAGATAAGAGGACGGAAGATAGGGTTCATATTCCAGACCTTTAATCTGATAAATACGCTAACAGCTGTTGAAAATGTGGCACTTCCTATGATATTCCAGGGGTCCTCTGAAAGCGAAAGACTTAAAAGGGCAAAATACCTGCTAGATTTAGTGGAGCTTGAGCACAGGTTTACGCACAAGCCAAACGAGCTGAGCGGCGGTGAAAGGCAGAGAGTTGCCATTGCCCGTTCATTATCAAATAATCCAGAAGTGATTCTGGCTGATGAGCCTACTGGTAATCTTGACAGCAAGACAGGAAGGATTGTTGTGGATTTCCTGCGGACGCTTCACACAAAAGAGAAAAAGACTATCATCATGGTGACACATGATCCTGGTCTTGCAAAGTTTGCTGACCGTGTCGTGCACTTGCGTGATGGTCAGATTATAGATAAAAAGAGGAGATAGATGATGAAGAGAATTTTGATAGCAATCTTAGTATTACTTATTCTGATACCTAGTGTTCATAGTGCTACTGTGCTAAGCACTGGCCAGAAAAGCATCGGTCTCAAAGACTTAAAGATCACATTTCTAAATCAAGATCCTGATCCTGTAGAGCCTGGAGAGGAAGTTGATGTAAGGTTCAGGGCAGAGAATATGGGGCAGTATAGAATAGAAGACATCATGTTTGAGATCCTGACAGATTACCCGTTTGAATTATTAAATCCAGAAGATGCTGAAGTTGATATTGGGACACTAGATGCTTCCCAAAGAGGAAAGGACAGCGCCATCTTCAGCTGGAAGCTTCGTGTAGATCCGTATGCAATTGAAGGCGGATCAAATGAATTTGAGATTCGGTACTATGTTGAGGGAAGGCCTGCAGCCATCAAGCTAGAACCTTTCCAGCTGAATGTAAGATCACGGGACATTGTCCTTGCTGTTGGCGAGATAAAATCAACACCAGAAGAAGTCGCGCCAGGGCAGGAGATTGAGATCTCGATTCCAATAATGAATCTTGCTGACAGTGATATCGATGATGTGAGGGTGAAGCTTGATCTTGAAGGTTTTCCATTCGCAACAGTCGGAAGCACAAACGAACAAGTCATACAGATGCTTAGGCGAAGAGAAGTGAAAAATGTAAATTTCACTCTTGTTGCAAACAGTGACGCTGACCTGAAGACGCATAATATTCCTTTGCTGATAAAGTTCACTGACAAGTTTGATACTGACCATGAACTGCAGGGAAAGTTCGGAGTGCAAGTATATGAGGTTCCAGACTATCGTGTTACTCTTGCTGACGTCGAGATCGACAAGCAGGAAGTATTCCTTTCAAATACAAAAGGACGTGTAATAGTTGCGTTCTCCAATACTGGAAGAGGAGATATCAATGCACTGAACATAAAACTTCTTCCTTCAGATGATTATCAGATCATCACTAAAGATGAATTATACATAGGTGATCTTGAAAGCGATGATTATGAGACTGCTGAGTTCGACATCTATGTCAAGAAAGTCGAAAGAGATGTTCCTCTTAAATTAGAGCTGACCTATAAAGACAGTGAGAATACCGAATTTCAGGACAAAGTGAATCTTGACCTGAAAGTCTATTCAAAGAAAGAGGCTGCAAAGCTTGGGCTTATAAAGCAGGGTAATCCTGCAGGTCTTTTGATATTCCTGATCATTGTTGCAAGTGTGGGGTACTGGTATTACAGGCGCCGAAAAAAGAAAAAGCAGAAAAAGAAGTAAGCATTTTCTTTTTTTGTGAATTAAGATGATTAAAGATTATTTTATCATTGCATTCAAGAATCTGAGGGAGAGACAGCTGCGTTCTTGGCTAACCATTCTTGGAATTATAATCAGTGTTGCTAGTATTATCGCTTTGATAAGCATAAGCAGCGGTTTAGAGGCAAGCATCAAGGAACAGTTCATAAAGTTCGGAAGCAACCGTTTCTATGTCATGGTTCCTGGAGGGCAGCCTGGTTCCCAGGCAGGCCTGACAATGAAGGATGTCTCAACTCTTGAAAGCCTAGCTGATGTCGATTACGTAACTCCTTATCTGATTATTCCAAGCGCAGAGCTGGAGTATTCAAAAAAAACTTCCTACGGCTCTCTTATAGCATGGCCGACTGAGGACAGTGAAGAGCGTTTTGAGGATTATGATCTTACTTTTTCAGAAGGAGGGGCTTTCAAGGAAGGGCAGAAGTATGCCATGATACTAGGCAGTCTTGTTGCGACTGATACTTTTGACAAGGATGTCCATGTCAAGAACAAGATTACTGTCAAAGATGTGAAATTCGAGGTTGTCGGCATCCTTGACTCTCTTGGGAATAGGCAGGACGATATGCAGATCTATATTCCTATGGATACTGCGCGGGATGTCTTTGACAAGCCTGATGAAGTCAGTTTTATTGATGTGACAATGAAGTCTGGACGTGACATCGACGCTGTTGCTGACCGTGCGAAACGCCTGTTGGAGAGGCGGCGGAAGGACGAGAACTTTGAGATACTCACTCCAACACAGATTCTTAAATTCTTATCACAGACACTTGGCATTGTCCAGGCTATCCTGGTCAGTATCGCTGCCATAAGTTTGATTGTGGGTGCTGTCGGAATCATGAACAGCATGTACACAAGTGTCATTGAGAGGACAAAGACTATCGGCATCATGAAAAGCATTGGCGCGCGCAACAAAGATGTCCTGTTACTGTTTTTGTTCGAGAGCGGGATGATAGGTTTTGTCGGAGGCATAATAGGTATTATTCTCGGTTATATGGCATCGTATTCTGTATCTGTGTTTGCAGCTGCTGCGGGATACAGTATCTTGAAGATACATCTCGACGTGTTCCTGATTGTCGGCGGTCTTTTGTTCGCTACCCTGATCGGAATGCTTTCCGGTGCACTGCCTTCTAGAAGCGCCTCAAAATTGTCCCCTGTTGACGCACTGAGGTGGTCGCAGTGATCCTGGAATATTTCAGGCTGGCATTGAAGAACATGCGGAGTAGAAAACTGCGAAGTTATCTTACTATGATTGGAATTATCATCGGTGTGACTGCATTGATCGCACTTGTCACATTAGGCCAGGGCCTGCAGAACAGTGTGACTGAGCAGTTTGATAAGTTCGGCACACGGCGTCTGTTCATCGGTCCTAAGATTGTATCTGGGTTTGGCACACCTACTGGTGTGTCTGAACTGACAGAGAAAGATATTGATACCTTGAAAAAAATCTCTTATCTTGAGTATGTTGTTCCTATGCTCTCGACAAACTATCAGGTTGAATACAATAATCGAAAAGAATCCATGGGGGTCTATGGAATCGGGACAGAGGATACAAAACGTTCGTTCTCTGACCTGGACATTGATATTGAGGAGGGCAGATTTCTCGAGGAGAATGACCGTTATAATGTTGTCATAGGATACAAGCTAGCAGAGGATATGTTTGACAAGAAGATCCATCTGAAAAGCAGTATCCGGATAAACAATGTCAAGTTCCGTGTGATTGGAATATTTGAGGAACAGGGAGATCGAGACACTGATTATTCTATCTATATCCCTATCGACACAATGCGCGAGTTTATCGGCAAAGAGGATGCTGTAAGCGCGATAACAGCCAACGTGAAAAAAGGTGTTGATCTTGATGACGCTGTCAAAAAGATCGAGCGCGAACTTGAGCGGGCGCGTGACGATGAAAATTTCCAGATCACAACTCCGCAGAAAATCAAGGAACAGACAGGTATGATACTTGGGATTGTGAATCTGGTTGTCTCTGCGATCGCAGCTATAAGTTTGATTGTCGGTGGTCTTGGAATAATGAACAGCATGTATACCAGTGTTCTTGAAAGGACACGGGAGATCGGTGTGATGAAAGCTATCGGCGCGCGTAACAGCAATGTGTTCGGTTTCTTTGTTGTAGAAAGCGGAATAATGGGTTTTGTCGGAGGAGCTGTCGGAATCATAATCGGTCTTGCAATGAGCCTTGGGCTTGCAGCTGCGATAAATGCAACTGGTTTTGTAACTATCAGCATGAGTGTGAGCTATTCACTTGTTGTGTTCGGCCTTTTGTTTTCGTTCGGGCTTGGGATGGCGTCCGGAGCACTGCCTGCTATGCGTGCTGCACGTTTAAAACCTGTGGATGCCTTGAGATACGAGTAATTAGAAACCTTTATAAAGCAATTAGGAATCTTTTCTAGCAAGGGGTTATATATGGGGACTAAAAAGAAGCTATTACATATATATGATGTTCATTATAAGAAATTGTTCTGGATTCCGGTAATTATACTGATATTGTCTCTTGTACAAATAGGGTTCCAGATCGGCACAACAGGAGATTTTGTTGGAAAAGGCGTTTCCCTGAAAGGAGGCATATCCCTTACAGTTGAGACGCAGTATTCTGATATTGGCGAGCTTAAGGACTTTTTGCTTTCAAAGTATCCAACTGAAGATTTTGATATCCGGGTGTCAACAAAAGCCGGAAGCCAAACAGGGATCATAATCGAAGCAACATCTGGAGTTGGTGCAGACAGACTTGTTGACACAATTAAGGACAAATTGAATGTTGCTGATAAGAAGATATCAATCGGAACAGTATCTCCAAGATTCTCAGCAGGATTTTTCAAGACAGCTATCATTGCAGTTCTGATAGCATTCATATTCATGGGACTTGTTGTATTCTATTATTTCAGGGTGCCTATCCCTTCGTTGGCTGTCATACTTTGTGCGTTTTCAGATATTATATGTTCTATTGCTATTTTTAATTTGCTTGGGGGAAAATTAGGGACTGGAGGAGTTGCAGCTTTCCTGATGCTGATAGGTTATTCTGTTGACACTGATATTCTGCTTTCCACCCGTGTGCTGAAGCACGGTCACGGAACAACATTCGAGAGAATAATCAATGCAATGAAAACAGGTATGACTATGTCACTGACAACCATTGCTGCACTTACTGTCGGTCTAATCTTTTCACAATCAGAAGTACTTAAACAGATATTCACTATACTGCTTATCGGTCTATTATTAGACCTGCCGATGACCTGGCTGCAGAACACCGCGATCCTGCGATGGTACTTGGAGCCTAAAAAACCTAAGTCTGAAGTTGTTGAACAGAAGAAAGAGGAAGAACAATGAGTTCCATGAAAAAGATGAAAAAGATCTTTAAGAACACTCGTGTACTGATACTAATCTTCTTCTTACTGTGCGCTGCTTTTGCGATCTGGCCTTCATTCGGAAGAGAGGGTGTTGCTATCCAGAGCGTTGTGAAAGACAGTTCAGCTTATGAAGCAGGCATGATAGTTGATCCTGCTACACGTCCTACTGCTAGAGAACGTATATTGTATGTTGATAATACTCCTATTAGTAATCTTGACTCATACTACGAATATATTGACCGGATCGGTCCAAATCGTACTGTCCGTGTCGAGACTGATAAAGATGTATATCACCTGACAACAATGGACACTGGTGAGCTTGGTATCGGAGTTGTAGATGCTCCTACATCTAACCTGCGTAAAGGTCTTGACCTTACAGGTGGAACCCGGGTATTTTTGCAGCCTGAGGAAGAGGTGGATGAGTATATACTTGATAATGTTGTAGATTCATTGAAACTGCGGTTGAACACCTATGGCCTGTCAGATATTGTTGTCAAGAAAGTCACAATGCCTGACCAGTATATCATTGTAGAGATTGCTGGTGCAACACAGGAAGAAGTCAAAGATCTGATCTCTCAACAGGGTAAGTTCGAGGCAAAGATCGGAAACAAGACAGTGTTTGTCGGCGGAGAGGATATTGTATTTGTCGGAGTAGGTGCACAAGAAGCTTATGTCACTGAATGCGGTCCTTCTGGTCCAGATTCTTTTTCGTGCGGTTTCCAGTTTACAATCACAATCACACAGGATGCAGCAAATCGTTTTGCAGACGCTACCAGTGATCTTGATATTGAAGGAGAACATCTGTCACAGCCTATAAGATTATTCCTGGATGATGAAGAGATAAGCAATCTTTCTATTGCATCTGCATTGAAAGGACGTGCAATAACAACACCATCTATCACAGGCGGTTCTGGCGGACGGGACCAAAGGGAAGCTTATGATAATACACAGGCTGAGATGAACCAGTTGCAGACTATCCTTGAGACAGGTACACTTCCTGTTAAATTAGAGATTGTTGAATCTCTGACACTAAGTCCGTTCTTAGGGACCGAATTTACTAAAAACGCGATCTTTGTCGGTCTGCTCGCAATATGTACTGTCGCTCTTGTTGTATTTCTGCGTTTCAGGAAACTGTCAATCGCAATACCTATGTTCGTGACAATGGTGAGCGAAGTTGTCCTATTGCTGGGACTTGCAGCTCTTACCAGCTGGCAGCTTGATCTGGCTGCAATAGCAGGTATTATTGTTGCTGCTGGTACTGGGGTGGACGATCAGATAGTCATCACAGACGAAGTTCTACGTGGAGAGACCAAAGCATCTTTCGGCTGGAAACAGAAACTGAAGCGTGCGTTCTTCATCATAATGGCAGCGTATTTCACAACAGTTGTCGCTACAATCCCACTATTCTGGGCTGGTGCTGGTATCCTGAAAGGTTTCGCATTCATCACAATCGCTGGGGTCACATTCGGTGTTTTCATCACTAGGCCAGCATTCGCAGCTATCATCGAAACTCTTCTAGGTGATTAGATATAAAAGCTTAAATACTAGAATTCTATTTTCCCTTATATGCATGAACTGACATTTGCAAATAAAATAATTGAGGACGCAAAGAAACAGGGAGATGTTATTAGGATAGAGGTAGAAGTCGGAGATCTTGCGCATCTGCCTGCCAAAGATTTGGAGCGTGCCCTTAAAGATCTTGTTGACTGGAAGATCGAAGTAGTTGAGAAGAAAGCATGGGTGAAATGCGAGTGCGGGTATGAAGGCGAGCCTGAGATTGTCGACAAAAAGCATGATTATACATTATTCCAATGTCCAAAATGCGGAGCAATACCTGAGATAATTGACGGAGAGGACATTATTCTGAAAGAAGTTGAGGTGAAAGATTAAGATGTGTCTGGCTATACCTGGAAAAATAATTAAGATCTCTGGAGATGATGCAACCATAGAATATCCTGGAGAGAATCGCGTTGCAAAGATTGTCGACGGGGATTTTAAAGTTGGAGATTATGTATTTGTCTCTGCGCAGATAGTTGTGCAGAAGCTGACTGAAGAAGAGGCTCTCGCGAGCCTGGAGCAGTGGAAAAATCTTACCTGAAGTTTATTTTATGAGATATGCATTTCCTTGTGCTAGAGTTCTTGTTGATGTCCGGAAGACCATCACAGAAGACGAATGGCTGAAGATGAAAGAGGCTGTTGAGAATGACGTCCCTCTTGACAGGTCTTATCTTGAACGATTGTTTACTAATGCTGTCAAGGGTTTTAAGAAGATAAGTGATGATTACTGGCGGATTGAGGTCATTCGAGAGTACTTTTGGCATCAGCATGAAGAGAATTTGAGCAAGGATCTTCCTCCGATGATCAAAAGATTGTGTGTTGTAAAAAAAGGCCAGCTAGAAAAACAGATAGGAGATTATTTTAAAGTCGATCTTGGAGATGGTGATGTCCGTATTGTTGGTGTCCTCTATAGGGGGGCAAAAGTAGGTGATACTGTTATGGTACACCATGGTTATGCTGTAGAGAAAATCTAATTCTTTGAAGGAAGCAATATTTTTATTTTAGATGTTATGTACGAGAGCCCAATCAATGTCGACACTCCGGATGCGATTAGTATTATTCCTGCAATATCGATAAAATTAAATGATCCAGCATAGATGATTGACAATGCTGTTGTGATTGCACTTCCTAGGACTAAAATTGACGCTGCGCTTGAAGCAGGAACTCTTTTCAAACCTGCATACCATGTTGTCACATATACCAGCAGGAAGACTGCTGTAAATAATATCCATCCTAGTTGCGGTACTGTTAATGATGCCAAATGTTTGATGTTTCCTATTGCTGCTAGAAAAACTAGGATGAACAATACGCCGAAAAACATCCTTCCAAAAGCAACGACTCTTGACGGTAGTTCTTTTAACGTGTATTTTGATATTATTGTTTCAGTCGCCCATAAAAGCACTGCTATTGAAATTAATAGATCCGGAATACCGAAGTTGAATGATGTGATGTTTAACAGTGCGAAGTTTCCTGCGAATAGAAGCAATGCTGCGATTATGAACTTCTTGTTAATCTTTTCTTTTAGGAAATATACTGCTAGAATTGATACAAAGATGAACATTGATTTATGTAATAATGCAGATGTTGTGCTTGAAGACATGGAGAGGCCTTTGAAGAATAGTAGGAATGGTATCGAGCCCCCAAATAAACCGATTGCAACTAGTTTCAGCCATTGAGTCCTGGTTAATGTTTTGAATACTTTGATGTCCTTGAATAAGATTATTAGCGAAAATATGAATAATGCAACCAAAACATTCTTTGCAAACGTGAATATATACGGATTTATACCTGATACGCCGAACTTGTTCAAGAATATAGAAACCCCACTTACTAGGGCTGTTAATAGCACAAACAAGTACCCTCTTTTTTCCATATATCCCAAAAATCACAAATAATATATAATCCTTTTTGTTTTAGAGATATATGAAGGTCTATTGCTTCGGAAATGAGTTTATCAAGAAAGATTCCCTTGCTAAACAGATCGCTGACGAACTCAAGGTTAAAGGCTTTGAGTTCGTGAAATGCACTTCGCCTGATGAGCTTGAGATAGAATCTGATACTCTTGTAATAATGGATGTTGTCAAAGGCACCAAGAATATAGTTCTGATAACAGATGTTGACCAGCTGAAGGAACATAACCCTTGCTCATGCCATGACCTCGATCTAGGCTATCATCTGAAACTCTTCCAGGAACTAGGGATGCTGAAGAAATTGTACATTATTGGTCTTCCTATGGAGAGTGATTTTTCTATTGATGATCTTAAGAAAAAGATTGCCTTGCTATTATTTGATCTCTTCCCAGTTTAATTCTAAGAAGTGTGTTGAGCAGGAGATGCAAGGATCATAAGATCTTATCAATTGTTCTATCTCTAGCTTTATCTCCTCTTTCTTCCTGTCCAGTATATTTGGAAGGAACTCTTTGATCGCTTCCTGCATACATCTTAGATTCTGTGACGTGGGTGTTGTGATGTTTGCAGACTGGCAAGCTCCGTCCTTGTCAAAAGTGTATCGGTGGAACAATAATCCTCTTGGCGCTTCGCTCACACCGATGCCTGTCGCTGCCTTTACCTTTATCTTCTTTGGTTTTTCACTCTTCAGTTTCAGCTTTTCCAAGATCTCTATTGCCCTGTCGACTGTAACCAACATTTCCACTGCCTGCGCAGGCACGTTGTGGAAAGGATTGTCGCTCGGAAAATGAAAAGGAAGCATGCTTAGGATTTTCTTGTCCAGTAATTTGAAATTATGATTCAGCCTTGGGAGTGCCCCTACCATGTATGTCCGTCCTTCCATGACAACAAACTCTGCTGTCGAGTGCTCCTGGAAATACTCTTTCATGTGCTTTTCATAATCATCTATAGGTATAGTGCAAATTTCATTGCATTTCATGCCGATGATCTTTCCGTTCAGTATGTTGTAGTGTTTGTTTGTTAAAGAATAATAGTCAACGCATTTCTGGAACTTAGGATATTTCAGTTTTGCAAATAATTTGACAGTGTCGACAAAATCCTTTCTTG
>JAHWHI010000008.1 GCA_019323355.1 Candidatus Woesearchaeota archaeon
GTATAAGTTTTATATAAGCTGTTTATAAGCTTTTGGGCAAGAATTATCAACTGGTTATTTTGATTTCTTCCAACTTATTTTTGAACTGCCCGATATTGTCTGGATTGAGTTCAATCGCTTTCTCTAGTATCTTTATCGCTTCATCCCTGCTGTCAGATTCAATATAAGCTTTTACAAGATTTTCAACCAAAAGATAGTAGTATGGATCAGTGCTTGACTTTATCCTGTTGATGCCCTGCTTGAAAATATTGACAGCTTCCTTGACTTTTCCAGTATGCAGGAACAAAAATCCCAAATTGTTGATCAATGCAGGAGAGGACAATCCATTGGCATGCGCAAGCTTAAGGATAGAGTGCGCGCTCCGGAACTTTCCCATCCGCGTAAGAAGCCCTGCAAGCTTGACATAAGCTACCTCGCATTTTTCATTCGCTTCAATTGCTTTATTAAAATAATCAATAGCTTCGCTTACATTGTTCTTCTCAAGCGCAAGATCTCCTAGATGGATGTATGGAAGATCAAAATCAGGCTTAAGCGCAATCACTTTTTTCAGTTCCTGTTTTGCGTCTTCAAATTTTCTGTTGGCAAGATAATGGGTTGCCATTTGGTAATGGACCTTAGGCTCTCCAGGTGTGAGCTTAACCTGCTCTTTGATTAGTTTAGAATATTTATCTATTTTTTTATCAGTGAAATCTTTTCCTTTTAGGAAACTATAGTGGTAGATAGGGATGTCTGTCTTGACAATCCGTCCTCCTTTTTCTTTGATAGAGTCAACAATCGTCTCGTGAATCTTATACCTGAACTTGAATCCAGACCTGTTCCGGAACAATCTTATCAGAGGAACAACATAATATCCTTTAGCACCTTTTGTTTTAGGGTCTTTATGATTGCAGGCTTTCCATCCAAAAAAGTTTGTCTCGTCAGTATAATTTATCTGGTGCAGGACGTATGCGACAATTTGTTTCTTTCCGTTTCCGAGTGATTCTGCTTTGTCTACCAGCTCTCTGATCTTTGCCATGCATTTTGTATCAACAACTTCATCAGCGTCAAGAAAAAGTATCCAGTCACCTTTCGCATATATCAATGCCTTATTTTTAGCATAGCTAAAATCATCTTTCCACTCTGTAAAAAATACCCGGGCCCCATATTTTTTCGCGATTTCAACTGTCTGGTCTTTTGATCCAGTATCGACAACTATGATCTCATCAACATACGGTTTTGCCGCTTCAAGACAGTTCGGAAGAAACTTCTCTTCGTCTTTTGTGATGACACACAGACTTATCGTATGTCTCTCTCCTCCGACGATGTAGCCTTTAAAATCCCCCGATTTCATAGAGTAATAGAAAAAATAACACTATTTAAATCTATCTACATGCCAGGCCCCATACCCGGCATACCATGAGGCATATCTCCAGGACCAGGACCGCCCCTGCTTCCTCCGCCAGCAATGACGTCATCGATCCTGAGGATCATGACAGCTACTTCTGACGCGGATTTTATTGCCTGCGATTTAATTTTGAGCGGTTCGATTATTCCTTCCTTGAAACTGTCGATCGCTTTGCCTGTGAAGACATTGACTCCTGCCCATTTCTCTCCTTTGTCGTGCAGTGCTTTCAATTCAGTCATGATATCGATAGGATCCAGCCCGCCGTTCTCTGCCAAAGTTTTAGGGATTACTTCCATTGCTTCTGCAAATTTCTGAACCGCCAGTTGTTCCCGCCCTGATAATGTCTCAGCATACTTTTTGAGTTCCTTTGCGACTTCAACTTCAGGCGCGCCTGCACCGCCGACAATCTTCCCATTCTTCAGGGCAGCGATAAGGTCACCGACAGCGTCGTCAACAGCACGCTTCACCTCTTCAATCACATGATCAGTCCCTCCTCTTACAAGAAGTGTGACAGCTTTAGGATTCTGGCAGTTTTCGACATAAGTCATGTATTCGTCGCCGACCTTCTCCTCGCGGACAGTGCCTGCGTTTCCAAGATCATTGTCTGAAGCTGCTTCTAATGTAGACAATACTGACCCGCCAGTTGCTTTTGCAAGTTTTTCCATGTCACTTTTCTTAACTCTTCGCGCTGCGAATATTCCTGCTTTTGCAAGATAATGCTGCGCCATGTCATCGATACCTTTCTGGCAGAACACGACATTGGCTCCGGTCTTTATCACATTGTCAACAATCTTCTTCAGCATCCTCTCCTCTTGCTCAAGGAACGCCTGCATCTGCATAGGATCAGAAATCTGTATCTTTGCATCTGTCTCTGTCTCTTTTATCTCGACAGGGCAGTCAAGAAGTAATATTTTGGCATTATCAACTTTCTTCGGCATTGCACTGTGGACTTTTTCCTTGTCAAGTAGGATGCCTTTTATCAAAATCGAAGATTCAGCACTTTCTCCGACTTTTTTCTCTATCTTAATATTATCAGAATCAATATTCCCTTCCTCGTCTGCGACCTGGATCACAGCATCTGTTGTAAGTTCTGCTAATCTTTCTTTGTTGACTTCTGCGCCTTTTCCAGTCATAGCAGTCATTGCAATATTTTTCAGCGCATCTTTATTAGTCATATCAATAGACACTGCTATACTGTTCAGGATCTGTTGCGCTTTCTCTGCAGCCATCTGATAGCCTTTTGCAATTACAGTAGGATGCAGTTTCTGGTCAAGAAGATCTTCAGCATTCTTCAGGAGCTCGCCTGCTATGACAACAGCTGTTGTTGTTCCGTCACCGACCTCATCCTCCTGTGTCTTTGCTATTTCAACAATCATCTTTGCAGACGGGTGTTCAATGTTCATCTCGTCAAGAATTGTGACCCCATCATTTGTGATGACAACATCGCCAAGAGAATCAACAATCATCTTGTCCATGCCTTTTGGACCAAGTGTTGTACGTACTGTTTCTGCCACTAGCTTGGCAGCCATGATATTATTCCTTTGAGCATCCCTTCCAGTAGTCCTGGTGCTGCCTTCTGGCAGAATGAATATTGGTTGAACTTCTTTACTCATAAAAACCCCTCCCTTAGCTCCATATACCAAAAGATTGCAGGGAGTTTAAATAAGTTACGGATAGCTATATAGGATTTTTCATTTAAAAATAAAAGAAAAAAGAAGAAAAAAAGCCCGACTTAATCTCGAGCCAATCTGTAGACTTCTTTCAAAGCAACTACTAATGCAGCTGGAATCACAAACAGTGCAATATTTCCTAGGATTGTGGTTAACATACCTCCCAGGCCAGCCCATTGTATTACTCCTAGTCCGCTGCTGCCAACGACTGCCAGAGCAATTGCTGCTATCAAAAAGTCTTTTGATTCTTTGGCTGTTATGTTCAGCAATCCTACGACCAAACCAAGGATCACTAGAATTATCGCTGTGTATGGTACTACAACTAATCCAGCAATAATAGCCAATAGAATACAGACCAAGAATGCATAATGTCCATATTTTTCCATTTATTTCACCTCTTGTGTTATTATAAAGGTTATGAGATTATAGACCGAATCCTCATATTTAAACTTTTTCATAATCTGGCTTTAGTTTCACTTCAAAATCAGGTGAAAACAATTCAAAATATACCCGATGTCTCCTGCCATTCAGTTTCTGGATCTTTGTGATACGCAGATATATTATATCATCTGATGCGCCAAGCCGGATCTTTCCGCCTGTTGTGTCAACACGAAAGATATCATCGAATTCGTAAACAAGATAATTCGTATCTGCGAAAAACAAGCTGAACTTGTGCTCGAAAATTCCAGAGACATATTCCTTTGTCTCACCAGTCTCGATAAAATCCTCTAATATTGGAGGTGTTGAATCATGATCAATAGAATAGCTTATCCTTGGTTTTACTTGGTTGCTTATCTCTTCATCCTTTGCATAGAACCTTGCAACCAATCCTTCTCGAGTTCTTCTTGTTCCTAAAAGCTTTAATGTGAACTTATGATTGTCCTTGAACCAGTAGAATTTCTCGTCGTATATCCTGAAATTTTCCTGAGAACCGTCCGGCAAGGTGACAGATACCTGTCTCCGGAATATCCTGTTGACTTTCAGCAGATATTCCTGCCCGCCAACAACAATCGACTTCTGCTCTCCTTCACCTATCTCCACATAGACCTGAGGAGAAGATTTCGCATATACAGACAAAGGTAGCATTAGAAAAATAAATAGGATCACTATCAACCAGTTTCTTTTCCCTATCACTCTCTTTTATCCCCTTTTTTATTTTGGATGTTCATTTCTTATAAAAATGTTCTTGTTCACCACTTGATAGCACCATGCATAAACTTTATAAACCTCGAAGACATAATTCATAACAGTGAAATAACATGGCAAAACAACTTCAAATTGGACAAAGAATAGGAA
Source organism: Candidatus Woesearchaeota archaeon (assembly GCA_019323355.1). Taxonomy (GTDB): domain Archaea; phylum Nanobdellota; class Nanobdellia; order Woesearchaeales; family WJKV01; genus JAGLWF01. The sequence continues at coordinate 4,351 of JAHWHI010000008.1, forward strand.
AATCTGATTTGTTTAGTTGCACTGCTTTAGTTCTGGCTCAGGAATTTCATAGCTAGCTCTAGCTAGCTGAAAAAACCCCAAACTTCTCAAAAAACGATTTAACGGCGAAATAAAGCTTTATTTGGCCAAATAAGTCATAATTTATAGATAATAGCGAAAGCAAGCATATTTACGTAGTTATGGTGCGTGTAGTGTAATGGTAGCATAGGAGACTGTGGATCTCCAGGAGCGGGTTCAATTCCCGCCACGCACCCTCATATTCACATAAAAAATAGATTTATAAAACAATGGCGCTTGCTGAAAACCAAGAAAAATGACAAAAGAAGACAAACTCCAATTAGCACGCGGAGTGCGGGATTTTCCCCCAGAGGAAAAGATAGTCAGGAATGAAGTAGTTGAAAAACTAAAAGAAGTTTTCGAACGCTACGGATATTCCCCATTAGAGACCCCTATAATTGAAAGACTTAAACTTCTAACTGCAAAAGCAGGTGCAGGAGAGGAAGCAGATGCTGCAAAAGAAACATTCACACTTACAGATCAAGGTGGAAGAAAATTAGGATTAAGATTCGAATTAACACTATCATTCTCACGTTTCATCGGCATGAGCCCTACACTGAAGATGCCTTTCAAGCGTTATGAATTAGGCCCTGTCTTCAGGGATGGTCCGGTAAAACTTGGAAGGTACAGGCAGTTCTGGCAGTGCGACGTTGATGTTGTCGGTTCAAAGAACATGATGACAGACGCAGAGATCATAATGCTCGCACTGGACTGTTTCAATAATCTGGGACTGGACGCATATCTGCAGATCAACAACCGCAAGTTGCTGAGAGGTATCATCGAATCTGCAGGAATCGACAGTAAGAAAGCAGATTCTGTTATAATCACCCTTGACAAATTTGAAAAGATAGGAAAGCAAGGTGTTGTCGAAGAACTAGAAGACAAAGGCATTGAAGACCTGAAGATAGGAAAACTGCTGAATGCAATGAATGTTAAAGGAACTGACGAAGAAAAATTAAAAGAGCTGAAAAAGATTGTAACAAATGATATTGGACAGGAAGGATTGAAAGAATTAGAAGAGATTTATTCATTTCTTAATGCAGAGCAGAAGAAAAATATTGTCTTCAACCCGACGCTCGCCAGAGGCTTAGGATACTACACAGGCCCGATCTTCGAAGGATATCTAAGAAAAAGCAAGATAACAAGTTCGATCTGCGGCGGGGGAAGGTTCGATAAGATGGTAAGCATGCTTATCAATTCAAAACAGGAATATCCTGCTGTTGGAATCAGCTTTGGTCTGGATGTAATTACAGATGCAATGAAGCTGGCAAGAAAAGAAGAGAGAAAGACAGTGACCCAAGTTTATATCATCCCAATCGGAACATCGAAAGAAGCTCTTCAGATTGCGCTAAAGTTGCGGAAGCAAGGATTGAATGTTGACCTTGACATCTCAGGGCGGGGGGTAAGCAAAAATTTGAATTTTGCGAACAGCTACAATATTCCATACGTCCTTTTTGTCGGCGAAGAAGAGATAAAAAAGAAGAAAGTTAAATTTCGGGATATGAAGACTGGCAAGGAAGAACTGATCAAAATAGAAGATGTAAAAAAGAAGGTAAAGTAAAACAGATAACTATTAATCCTCTAATTCTGTAAGAACCATGCATCCTTTTTTCTCGACATATACTGTATGCTCTGCCTGGCTGATCATCCCGCCGTCGATCTCAGGAAGCGGAGTGTATTCTTTAAGCAGATTCGCGCGCATCATCTCTCTGATTCCAAATTCAGCACCTTTAGTTTGGATCCATCTCTTTGCAAAAGGAAGCTCGTTGAACAGTTTAGCTTCTTTCAGCACATTCCTTGCAATTGGAGAACGCACACCACGGTCGCTTACAAGTTTGAATATCTCTGGGTTGGAACTCTCCTTGATAAGACCTCTGCCATTTGTTGCGAACGGTTCTATTGCGATGATATCTCCTTCTTCAAGAGCAGTCTCATCTCCTGTCGCGACATTAGGGATGTTAAGTCCTGCGTGCAAACTAAAACGCTCAAGCGAATGTCCAGAAAGATTCGCAATAGGAACAAAACCTTTTGCTTTGATAGCTTCTTGCACTGCATTTCCTATCTCTCCTAGAGTAGTTCCATCCTTGATTATCTTGATAGCAGCATTAAGCGCGTCCCGTGATGCTTGCACCAAATCCTTCCATTTTCCAGAAAGATCAACAGTTCGCGCAGTATCTCCTATAGCGCCGTTCACATGCACTCCAACATCTATCTTGACAAGCTGATCAGAGAATGTAGATTCATCATTCCTGGAAGGAGTGTAATGCGCAGCAATCTCGTTAGTGCTAAGGTTTACAGGAAAAGCAGGGAATCCCCCCAGATCTTTTATCTTATCCTCGACAGCGTTTGCTACATCAAGAAATTTAGAACCGGGCTTTATCATCTTGGCGCCCATGTCAAGACATTTCGCTGCTATCTTTCCAGCCTCTATCCAGTCGTCAAGATCCTCCTCGATCTCAGTGTATCCTCCTTCAACAACTTTTACCATTTTATATCTCTATTACATCTCCTGTTTTTGGCTTGAATACCTTTTTGTCTGGGAATTCAGAAGCAAGCGAATTTATGGCTTCTGCATCTCCATGGTTAAGAATCAATATATCAGGATTGACCTGTTTTATTAAGTTTACTAATTGCGCTCTTCCTGCGTGCGCAGAAAAATCAAAAAAGTCGACAGAGCATGCAACCTTTGAAGTCTTTCCTTCCAATGTGACCCTGCCAGTCTCCATGACCTGCCTTCCCTGGCTATCCTTTGCTTGATATCCAGTAAGTATAAGGCCGTTCTTTGGATCGTCCTTAAGATTGTTCAGGTAATCAATGATCGGACCTCCTGTCACCATGCCTGATGTCGTGACAAAGATTCCTTGTTGTTTCATCACTTTGCGTCTGTCATGCTCGACAAACTTTACACCGCGCACAGCGTCAAGAAGCATCTCGTGATTCCTTAATGTATAAGTTGCTTCAAGATAAGTGTTTGTCACGCGTTTTGACATCCCATCAAGATAGATAGGGACTCCGAATTTTCTCTTGTTGAGCAGCATGATTACTTCTTGTGCACGTCCGACAGCGAATACTGCGATCATAGCTGATCCCCCTCTGCCGATTATGTCTGAAACTTTGTCAAGAAAAGCGTTCTCAGTCTCTACTCTTGGAGTATGCTCCCGGTCGCCATAAGTAGATTCACAGATCATGATATCTGCATGCGGCATCTCTTCTGCTCCTGTTAGAAGCTGGGTTGGAGTTGTATTTATGTCTCCGGTATACAATAATTTTTTTCCGTCAAACTCAAGAAGGATGCTCGAACTGCCAGGGATATGTCCTGCGTCAAAAAACTTGTATTTATATTTGTCGACAGTGCCTTCATCATGTATCTTTACATTTTTCATCAGCATGTCGACACGCTCGATCTCGTATTCACTATATGCAACATTTTTTTCCTTGAACTTTGCGATCTTCAATGCGTCCTTCAGAAGTATGTATGCAGTCTCTTTTGTTCCAAGAGTGCAGAATATCGGACAGTTCAGGCCGAAATGATCAAACAAAGGCAGTGCACCAGAATGGTCAAGATGCGCGTGCGAGATAAATACAGCCTTTATCTTTGGAAGGTCGACTTTGCTCGGATAGTCAACAAAAGAATCCTTTTCTCGGGCAATATTATCTGGATATTCCACTATCTCCCCGACCTTAATCCCTGCATCAAGAAGTATCTCGTCATTTATCTCTATACAGCTTCTGCCGACTTCCTGTCCAGCACCATGGAACTCAATCTTCATAACATCACCAGAAGCACAGAATAAAGTCTGATTTAAATATCTTTCTTAGAAACAACAGCTTTCAGTGCTTTAAGTGCAACTTCTATCTGGCTGTCATCAGGTTCTCTTGTTGTTATCATCTGGATGAACAGTCCTGGCGCGATAAGTATCCGCACAAACCAGTTCTTATGATAGTTTGCTCCGAACTTGAGAAACTCGTACGAGAAAGCTGCGATTATCGGGATAAAAGCAAGCCTGACAATAAATTTGATTATCCACAATGGGCTTGTAACAACTGAAAATAATAGGATACTGATTACCAGGACAAGAACAATCAATGTGGTTCCGCACCTTGGATGCAGTGGTGAGAATCTTCTTGCATTTTCAACAGTTAATTTTTTTCCAGCCTCAAAACAAAATACACTCTTGTGCTCTGCTCCATGGTACTGGAACAGGCGCTTGACATCTTTCATAAAAGATATCGCACCTATGTAAAGTATGAATATCCCTATCCTAA
>JAHWHI010000043.1 GCA_019323355.1 Candidatus Woesearchaeota archaeon
AGGAAAAAGCTCAATAATCCTGGCACTAGAGCAAAGAGGAGAATACATCATAAGAGAGGCGGCAGAAGACTACATAAAAATAAGGCAGGCACAGGGGCAGAAAGAGCCCTGGACAGAGCCTGACTTCCAGGAAAAGATACTGGAGCTGCAGGTGAAGAGAGAAGAAAAAATACACCCAGAAGCAAAAAGGGCCTTCATAGACAGAGGGGTAGCAGACGGGCTGGCATACACAGACAAGGAAGACATCTGCAAGAAAATAAAAGAAGCAGAAAAACAAGCAGGATACGAGAAAAAAGTCTTCTTGGTAGAACACCTGGGACAGACAGAAAAAACAGAGGTAAGAAGAGAGGACCACGAAGAAGCGATAAAACTAGGGGAGAAACTAAGCAAAATATACGAAGAGCTAGGCTACGAAATAATAAAAATACCTGCAGGAACAGTAGAAGAAAGGCTGGAAAAGATACTGGAAGAGGCCTAAACAAAATAAAGTGCTAACTCACAAGAACATCTTAATCATTTCAAGTATCTGCATTATGTAAGTGTATGTCAACATTTTTTGCCTCAATAAAAATGAAAAAATAAAAAAGTTTAGTAGATAATTGCGATTATCTTCCTCTGGATCTGGTCGAACCTTATCCTTCCAGGGTCTGGAACTGGGTTGTTGTCGCCTTGGAAGATCGCATACCAGCCATCCTCGTCCTGGCCAACTTCCTTGACTCTGTGGATTATGCTTCCATACGCTGTCTTGTATGAAACCATGTCACCGACCTGGACATCAGTTGTCCTCTGCGGAACAACCTCTATCGCGTTATGCTGTGCGTCAAACACAGGGTCCATAGAGTTTGTGTCTGCAAAAGCAGCCAAGATAGGCTGTTGGACATCAAATGTAACCTTGTCTGGATAGACATGAATCTGGTATTCCTTGATATAATCACCAGGAGAATCTCTCTCTGGAATCAATTCAGGGAATCTGCTATACTCAGGTCCGAAGACGCTAAAGTCCATGCTCTGGACTTCATCCATAGTAATCTCTCTATAATCTGGAAGCGTAACTGGTTTTGGCTCAGGGCAAACTGGAACCTCTGGGCAAACCTGCGCATTATCTTCATCCTGCATAGGCGCATCTAAAGGAACCATAACTGGCTCAAGATTCGCGCTGTCTCCCAATACAGGAATATTCACAGCGTTGTCATGTGCGGTCAAATTAGTTCCGATTGCACCAGCAGCTGCGCCGATTGCAAAAACCAACATCAAAATCACTGCAAGCAATCTCTTTTTTAGTTTCATTTTGTTTTTACCCCCAAGTAGTCACTGTTATCCCTTATTGTATACTTTCTAGTATATAAATGTTTGTATTTTTACCACTAGGGGATGGTAAACTTGCCAAAAAAGGGTTGGAGATAATTTACTTAATATTGAAAATAAATAAGGCAGACCAGAAAATGAATTATTTTAAATATATAAAACAATGTTGCAAGAATAAATTTATATTATATACGCTATTACTTAGTCAAATGGGAGAGACTTTGGTTGATCAGATAGCAGATGCAAGAAAAGAGTCTGTACTGTCTGGATTTGCAAGGTCTATTTCTGTAAAAGCACTGAACACACAAAAAGCATACCTGACAGACCTCGTCGTTTTCTTCAGGGAGCTGTTTCCAGAGCACTGGAGGATGCACAAGAAATTCAATCCTGTGGCTCTTGATGTGGCAGTGCAATGGGTATTGAATGAGATAGAAGAAAATGCAGAAGTTCTGCCTGTCAAATACAAGACAGCGCTTCCTGCAATAAGGAAAGTAGCAAGCACAATAAAACACAGGCATAGTATGAAGCCTATAATAAAGCAGGAAGGCAATATGCTATACATGAACCTCAACCCAGTGCCAGAGACATCATTAGAAGAAATTATCTCAGTCAACAAAAAAGACATACAGCTTGTCCAGACAGTCTTCAGAGACAACATCGAATACATGGGCGCAGAATTCTTCAAAGACATATTCACAATGGAAAAAATAGGGGCTGTGCTAGGGCATCTGAAACACCATCATGGAAACTCAAACAACACGATAAGAAGAAAGATGACTGCGCTAAAGCTTTTTGAGCTATACCTGGAAGACAAAGGCCTTGTAGACCGGCTGATGATGCATAAGATGCCTCTCCCAAGACATCAAAGAATGCCGCAACCGCACCTTGAATACCACGAATTATTTGACATGGTAATTGAAGCAATAGATGAATCATATAATCCTGACAAGCCAAGCCAGAATCTCCAGATAAGAGACAAGGCAATATACAGCCTTATAGGAGGGACAGGCATAAGGGCAAGCGAGTGCTGCAACATCAAGACCTGTGACATAAGCAAAGACCATGTGCTTGTCACAGCAAAAGGAGGAAACAAAAGAAATATCGAGATCCCAAGCAATGCAAAAAAATGGCTAAGGCATTATGAACAACATAGAGAGAAGATCTATACAAAAATATTAGACGAAGAATACTACTTCTTGAGCAGGCATGGAAGAAAAATAGACAGGAATGACATCTTCAGGAACCTGAGAAAATATGTTCAAAAAGCAGGGATAGACAAGAAATTGAACCCGCACACTATCAGAAGAACAAAACCGACAAAAATGAATGACCAAGTACCAAGCATTGTGGGAATAAAGCATTACCTTGAACACAGCAATTACGCAACAACAGCAATATATTTTGGGCACTC
>JAHWHI010000044.1 GCA_019323355.1 Candidatus Woesearchaeota archaeon
GTGTTTGGATCTTTAATAACTTCGTAAACTCCACTCTCCTCTTCCTTTATGAACACTCCCTGGCTCTCGAGTGCAGAGAAGTGTCCCCTGAATTTTTTCATCCTTCCTTGGTTCCTTTCAATTGCTTTGTAGACCAGGCTTTTTATTTTGTCATATGTCAATCTACGGCCATTGGATTCCTGCATAACTTTGATTATAGAACATAGTAAACCCAGATCATAACCTTTTCTTTCAAGTTTCATTTCGAGTAATGGATTCGTGATTGTATCTTGTCTCTCAGGATTTCTCATGCTTTGTATGGCAATCCACCGGTTTGCATCCTGCAGATCTTCCTCTAGCTCTGCAATTCTTTTTTTTGCTCCTTCCAGATCAGCTGTGCACGAGTCTGCAAGTTCATAAGCCTCTCCTTCTTTTCTCTTGGCTTCTTCTAGTTCAGCACGCAGTCTTTGATCTTCTGTTTCTAGTTCATCTAACCGAGCAGCCTTTTCCTGGACCTTTTCTAATTTTTCCTGAAGCGTTCCTAATTCTGTTTTAAGTTGTTCCATTCTTTGGCTGGTTTCTCGTCTTTCTTCTTGCAGCATTTCCTGGCTGGCAGCAATCTGGCTCTGAATATGCTCGAATTTACTCCGAAGGTCTTCGACATTTCCGTGATAAGTAGTCACTTCCTTTATCAGGGCGACTGTGAACTCCTCCAGTTCCTCTTTTTCTTTATATCCGAATTTTATAGGCCTGCCTCCAAAAAGATCAAGTTCCTGTCCTTCTTTTTTGCAGTATTGTGCAGCCATGTTGTGGCTGATATTATCGCTCGCAATGCACGCCCATAATAATGAAAGGCGTTCATAGTATGGTATCTTTTTGTCCTGGAAAGCCCAGACTATTGATCCAAAAGATTTTTTCTCCATCAACTTTATTGTCTCTGAATGATAATTGTTCAATGCAGTGTATATCTCTCCGACAGAATCTGCGATCTTTGCATAAAGCTCGTGGCCAACTGGTATTCCTGCAGTTTCAAGCACAGTTTTCAATGAAACCATCTCTGGATCCAATAATTTTTCATCAGCATGCAGGATTTCGACAATCTTATCTAGGTCTTGTTCCAGCCAGATAAGATCAACAGAACACAAAGCTTCAAAAGCAAGAATGAAGTCATGGTGTGCAGTTCCATAGAGACTTTGTTTCTCAAGATGCGCTCTTATTGAACCTGCTTTCTTTTTCTTTTTGCGCGCAAGCCTTCTTATTTCTGTTCCGAACAGTCTTGCTTCCAGATCAGCAACTTCTATTTTTGGCAGGCTCCGGATAAGGTCTCCAAACTCGGGAATATTTTCCAAGTCTCTATCAGAATGAAAAAAAGTATTTCTTACAAGCCGTTGGGTTCTCTTGATCTCCTCGATCTCCATAACCCCGGGAAACAAATCAGAATATATAAAATTTGACCCAAATGTTTATATACCTTATAGCCTTATAAAGCCAAAGAGGTGTTTTAGATGGCTGAGCGAATAATCCGTGTGAAAAATTATATTGGCGGCCAATGGCTAGATTCTGAATCAAAACAGACACTGAAATCCACTAATCCCGCTAACACTAATGAGACAATCGCAGTTGTTCCTCGTTCTACTCCTAAGGATGTTGACTATGCTGTCAAGACAGCAAGAAAAGCTTTTGAGACTTGGAGATTAACTCCAGCACCAAAAAGAGGAGAGTTTCTTTATAGAGCAGCACAGTTGATCCTTGAAAGAAAAAAAGAATTAGGTGAACTAGTAACACGAGAGATGGGCAAGGTCATCAAGGAAGGCCTTGGCGATATCCAGGAAGCTGTTGACATTGGTTTTTATTTTGCAGGCGAAGGGAGAAGATCTTTTGGCCAAACAATGCCGTGTGAATTAGAGAACAAATCTGCACGAACAGTAAGAGACCCAGTCGGAGTATTCAGCCTGATCACACCCTGGAATTTTCCGATAGCAATACCTGCCTGGAAGATATTCCCAGCATTAATCTATGGAAACACTGTTGTTTTCAAACCGTCAAACTATACAAGCGCATGCGCTTTCAAACTGATTGAATGTTTTGCAGACGCCGGCCTTCCAAAAGGTGTTCTGAATCTTGTGAATGGAACCGGAGGAGAAATCGGTTCATACCTCGTCAGCCACAATGGCATTGACGGAGTTTCTTTTACTGGAAGTTCTTCTGTCGGTAGAGGTATTGGAGAGATATGTGCACGAAAACTGAAAAAACATTCCCTGGAGATGGGAGGCAAGAACTGCATGATTGTGATGGATGATGCAAAATTAGATCTGGCGATTGAAGGGGCTTTGTGGGGCGGGTTCGGAACAACTGGCCAGAGATGTACAGCAACCTCCAGAATTATTGTCCACAAAAAAGTCTTTGAGAATTTCAAGAAGAAATTTGTAGCAGCTGCAAAAAAACTGAAGCTCGGCAACGGTTTGAAACCAGGAACAGATGTCGGTCCGCTGGTGAACGAAGCTGCAGTGCAGAAAAC
>JAHWHI010000045.1 GCA_019323355.1 Candidatus Woesearchaeota archaeon
CGCACATCAGAATAGGACGTGACCTTGCTCCAAAGTTCGGACTTGTCAAGCCAGCAATATTGCATGCATTTTTCATCCCCGGTCTGAAAGGCGGGAAGATGTCAACAACTGATCCGAACAGCGCGATCTTTTTAGAGGATGATCCAAAGACAGCAAGAGCAAAGATCATGCGCGCAAAGACAGGCGGAAGAGAGACAGTGGATCTGCAGCGGAAGTATGGCGCTGACCATGAGATCTGCATGGTATACCGATATCTTGACATTTTCTACATGAACAATGCAGAACGAGAAGAGCTCAAGAAAAAATGCAAGTCTGGAGAGATTCTCTGCAAGGAATGCAAGGATAGACTAGCAGACAATGTATGCCCGATGCTTGAGGAATTCAGGGAACGCATGAAGACTATTCCTAAAGAGACTGTTGACAGATGCATAATGAAAAACCACTACTAGAATTCTGTTGCTTCTTTTTTTGTTGGAATCGCGCTAGGCTCTCCGCCGCCGTGCCATGTTATCCTCGGCCTTACTCGCATTGGAAAGACTCTTTCGTTTGTATCATCTAATAATACTGCTGCCCCTGCCACTCTCGGAAGGCCATTGATCGCGATCTCGATTCCCTCTCTCATATAGCTCTGTGCCAATTGCTGCAGCGCGTCAGTGTCAATCTTTGCAGTAAGCCTGTGCGACAGCACAGTATCAGCCTGTGTCATGACATCTGTATGTATCTTTCCTGGTTGTTGTGAAGCAAGTATCAATGAAATCCCAGGCTGTCTTCCTTCTCTCAGTATTGTTATCAACGGCTGTGTTGCAGTTGTCTCTCCATGCAATGGCAGGAACTCGTGCGCCTCATCAATTATCAGCCAGACCAGAGGCTCTTTTTTCTTCTCCTTTATTTCAGGACCTTTGAAATATTCGATTGTTGATTTTATGTCTGCGAACTCTTCTCTCCTTCTCTCTTTCATTCTTTCAATGAATAATTTTTTAGAAACCAAACCAATGACCAGTGATTTTATTGCCCAGCCGTTGGGCATTGTTGCATACGCGCTTACATCAAGCACAGAAATCTTTCCTCCAATGACAATGTCAGAAATTTTTGTGCCTTTTGTATCAAACAATCCCCACTCAAGTGCATTGAGAAACCTGTTCTTCGCAGCATCCTTGACTGATTTGCTGACTGCAGGTTCATCTTCAAGAGAATTTATTATATCCTGCAGTGAATAATTCTCTTTGTTCTCTTTCAGAAAATTAACTACTTTTTCTATCAATACTCCAATCTCACTGTTCCTGTCCAGACCAAAGGTCCTGCACCAGTCCTCTGCATCAAGCTCGTTCGGCTGTATTGCGAATGAAAAATCAGTAGGAACACCTTCTTCTTTATACTTTTCAAACATTCCAGTTGGTGTGAATATCTGAACATCCAATCCTCTTGGCTTGATACCCCATTCATCCAGCAGTTTGATATCCTTCTGGTTGGGGTATTTCATTGTCCAGTATATTCCCATAGTGTCAAACATTACCATTGACAGATTTTGAGAAATCTCTTTTGGCAGGTCCATTATACCTTCTGCGATCGCACCCATACTGTAGGATTTTCCTGAGCCTCTCTTACCTACGATAAAGACAACGTGAGCTTTTGCAACATCAAGGTAGATTGGATTTGACAATGAAGTTGTCTTGCCCATTGTCACGTACTGCTTTCCTATCATGACAGTACCCATAGTGCCTAGAAGCTTCCTATCAATCTCTTTTCTGCCAACTATTACCTCATATGCCATTGCAATATACAAGATAAAGAAGGAATATAAATGTTGCGGTCAGAACTCTTCATGCCGCATGATAAATTCTATAAAGCTGTCTGGAAGCACAGCTTCGCCATTCTCTATGACATATCTGAATGGCAATGTCACTGATTCATTCTCACCAGTCACAATCTCAAGCTCGTCTGCAAAATGAATGTCTTCAAACTTCTTTCCGTTCATGATCAGATGCGCGACATAGACAGCAGTGTCTGTCGACATCTGTTTGTCACCGAGATTTCTTCTTGGACATTTGATTTTAGCAGCCAATTCTTTTGTCCGACCTTTCCTAGGAAAATCACCAAGTATTCCGCCAAAAAGTAGATAGTCAAACTCTTCTTTGTCTCCAGTGCTCAGTCTTTGCTTTGCTTCTGGATCAAGAAGACACACTCGCTTCAGGTCAAGACCTAATTCGCTCACGCTTTCAGGCATGATCTTGCCGAACCCTGTAATTTTCTCAGCGCCTTTCTTCACATTAGTAATCATAAGATTCTCAGCACCGACAACTTTAGAGATATGATTATACTCTAGAATACACCAATCGTACATTTCATCTTCCATGTGCTCTATGATGTATTTCATCTTAAAAGAAAAGAAATAAAAAAATAAATCTAAAGATCGTCAAGTGTAAGGACTGCAACCTTGTTGGAATCCCTTACTTTCTTGTCCATGCCTACAATGCATTTCAGGTTTGAGCTCTCTGCTGTGTCAAGCAAAGGCTGGTCAATCGCACCGTCGAATACAACTGCGTGGACATTCTCCAGATTCTTTATTGTTGAAGCAAGCTCTGTTAGAGGTACTTTTCCAAGCACTTCTAGATCCTCGTCCAGGACCATTGCTGCTCTTGAACCTATGATCTCCTCTAGAAGATCCCTGTAGATCTCTTTGTCTTCATCAGTCACTGATGGAGATGAGGTTCTACGTGAAGGTTCAATCTTTCGTGCAGATGGAGCTGAAACAGGTCTACGCTGTACTCTTTGCGGTTGTGCCTGTACTTTTCCGTTTGTTCTCTTCAAAGGTTCTTTCTTCAAAGCAGGTCTGCTGTACTTCTTGTCGTCTGTGACAATCTCGACTTTGTCAGCGTCAACCTTCTTCCTGAAAGCATTGAAGATCTCTTTCTTTGAAAGCTCTTCAACTTCCTTTCCGTCAGGAGCTTTTGTCACAAAGTCAATGTCTGCTACAGCCATAAGTTCCTTGACAATAAGGTCTCCGCCTCTGTCTCCGTCAACAAAAGCTGTAAGCAGTTTCTTCTTGCTTAAGTCTCTCACTGTCTGAGGGACGCTTGTACCGTTCATCGCGATCGCGTTCTTGATGCCGTGTTTCAGAAGGTTCAAGACATCTGCTCTTCCTTCTACAACAATGACCTCATCGCTCTCATCGATTCCAGGTCCTGCAGGAAGCCTGTCTGCTCCGTAGTCCTGGATCTCCATGACACGTACAGAATGCGCAACTTCTTCTGCCAGTTCTTTAGAATCTGGAAGCACGTTCTCTGTAAGATGCTTCAATAGTTGTTTTGCTCTTCCAACAACAAAGCCTCTCTTGCTGATACGTACGTCTTCGATCTTGTCAACAACAAGCTTGCTGTCGCAAGGGCCGATCCTCTGGATTATCTCTAAAGCAGCTCCAACAATAGATGTCTCTGCTTTGTCCAGTGAGGATGGAATTATGATAGAACCTCGCGTGACACCGCCTTGTGTGTCGACCTTTACTTCGATTCTTCCTATTCTACCAGATCTCTGCAGTTCCCTTAGTTCAAGGTCAGAGCCCAGTAGTCCTTCTGTCTGTCCAAAAATAGCACCGATTACATCAGGTCTGTCAACAGCGCCTTTGATCTCAATGCTAGCGTGAATAATATACTTGGCTGATACCAAGCTAATCTTTCCCATTTTCTCCTCCTAGGGACTTTCATTCTAAGAATTAGTATCATTACTTCATTGAATCAGTGAATTGATGATCATGATTGATTCCGTATGAACCACCTAAATTGATTGTGAATGATACTAATCTCCGGATAGAAACTCTCAGATTCAATGAATGAAATTAAATGAATATAATTGGTCCTATCCGTCAAATGACGTTATTTTAGCCTTTAATACTCAAATAAGGCTTCTTTTTTGATTTAAAGCCCCTATCAGTCTTTTTTTAATCTTTATTTGAGTAAATTAATAATGATTATGACTTATTTACTCTTGAAATATGATTTGTTTTAGATGTATTTAAAGCTTATCGAACTATGCTTGATTTCAAATAAGCTTTATAAATGACCTGAAATGTGGTTTTGTATGAAACCTACTATCATATTTGATCTGGATTACACTATATACAATCCAGGAGAGAATACGCTTCATCCAGAAGCACATCTTGTTCTAAAGAGAGCCAAAAAGGATTTTGGCAGGACTATGCTATGGACTTTTGGCGGAACAAGTAGAATGATTTCATCCCTTCTGCTGGAGCTGGGTATTGCACATTATTTTGACGGAGTTATTGCATCAGATCACAATCTGACAGAGATTTCAAGAATCCGGAATGACCGATGGGGGTGCAAGGATCTTAGATTGTTCGCTCCAGGAGAAAGACCTGTCATGATAGAGAATGACGATTTTGCAGTTCCAAAACACAGGCGGATCTTGGTTCCAGATTTTGACGGAAAAGAGCACGATTTGAGAACACCTTACCAGCTGGCTTATCTGGCAATGTACCATGAAGAAGAGTTCAGAGGGATGACACCAGAGCAGAGACTTGCTGCTGCAGAAGAACTCGAAAGAGGATATGTCCTATTTAGGGATAAAGAATTATAATTTCACACAAACCTTATAAATTCTGAATTCTAATGCAATGTTATGAAAAAGAAGGTGATGCTTTCCAAGGTAGCTCTCGATATTCTGAAAGCAAGATATCTAAGAAAGAATGAGAAACAGCAGATTGTGGAATCGCCCGAGCAGATGTTTCACCGTGTCGCATCAATTATCGCATCTGTTGAGAAACAGTACAATGCAGACACTGCAGACATAGAAAAATTGGCACAAGAATTCTATGAAATTATGGCAGATTTTGACTTTCTTCCGAACTCCCCTACTTTGATGAATGCAGATACACCTATCGGACAGCTGGCAGCATGCTTTGTCCTTCCGATCGAGGATTCTCTTGACAGCATCTACGAGACTTTGAAATTGAGCGCAAAAGTCCACCAATCTGGAGGGGGCACTGGTTTTTCATTCTCAAAGTTAAGGCCTAAAGGTGATCTGGTAAAATCAACAATGTCAGAAGCTTCTGGCCCGATAAGTTTCATGAAAGAATTTGATGTCGCGACAGAGGTCATAAAACAAGGGGGGAGAAGAAGGGGAGCGATGATGGCCACTCTCTGTGTCGACCATCCAGACATCCTTGAATTCATCAAAGCAAAAGAGAAAGAGGATGCTTTCACTAATTTCAATCTTTCTGTTCTTGCGACAAACTCATTCATGGAAGCTGTTATCAACAATAAAGATTATTCTATGATAAACCCGCGCACAGGCAAAAAGCAGAGGCCTGTCGCAGCAAAAAAAATATTTGACGAGATATGCAAGTCTGCGTGGCGGACAGGAGATCCAGGGCTCATATTCATCGACGAGATAAACAAGAAGAATCCGACTCCAAAAGCTGGAAAGATCGAAGCGACAAACCCCTGCGGAGAAGTGCCTTTGCTTCCGTTCGAGTCCTGCATCCTAGGTTCTATCAATCTTGATAAGATGCTTCTCTCCAGAGAGGAAGAACTGAAAGATGCAAAAGGAAAAAAGATGAAGACTTTTCCTAAAGAAGAGATTGACTGGAACAAATTGGCAAAGACAGTGCACAAGGCAGTGCATTTCTTAGATAATGTGATAGACATAAACCGATATCCAGACCCAAAGATAGAGAAAGCAACAAAAGCCAACAGGAAGATTGGCCTTGGCATCATGGGCTGGGCAGAGTTCCTGATACGGTTAGGGATAAAATATGACTCTGAAGAAGCATTGAAACTTGCAGAGAAACTGATGAAGTTCATCCACAAAGAGGCTGTAAAAAGATCACAGGAGATCGCGAGAAAAAAAGGTTCGTTCCCTAATTTTGCTAAAAGCACCTGGAAAAAGAAAGTCAGCAAGCTAAGGAATGCGACCCTGACAACAATAGCTCCCACCGGGACAATCTCCTTGATAGCAGGCTGTTCCTCTGGCATAGAACCTTTGTTCTCGATAGCCTATGAAAGACAGATCATGGACAAAGAGATACTTTTGGTAAATCCTTTATTCGAACATATTGCAAGGCAGAGAGGTTTCTATAGCAATCATCTTATGAATAAGATTAAATCATTGATAAGCGTGCAAGGTGTGAAAGAGATTCCAAAAGATGTACGGGATTTATTCATCACAGCATTTGACATAAAGCCAGAGATGCATGTCAAGATGCAGGCAGCATTCCAGAAATACACTGACAATGCCGTCTCAAAGACTGTAAATCTTAATCCCACAGCTACTGTAGGAGAAGTGCGAAATATTTATCTGCTTGCCTACCAGTTGAAATGCAAAGGCATAACAATATTCCGGTTAGGAAGCAAGAAAGAACAGGTGATGAGTTTATGAAACAAGTTATACTTTATACTGGTGAAGGTGGCGGAAAAACGACATCAGCTTTAGGCCTTGCAATGCGCGCTCTTGGCCATGGGATGAAAGTCACAATGATCCAGTTCATGAAAGGAAGAAAAGATATCGGTGAATACAAGATCCAGAATAAACTGAAGAACTTTAAAGTATACCAGTTTGGAAAGAAAGGGTTCATGGATCTGAGAAATCCAACAAAGAAAGATCTTGAGCTTATGAGAGACGGTCTTGAACAGATAAAAAAAGAGATGCGGAAAAAGATCGATATGCTTATACTTGATGAGATAAATCTTGCCTGCGCATTCGGACTTGTGGATACTAAAGAAGTGATAGATATTGTGAAAAAAATACCCAAACGCACGATTGTTGTGATGACTGGCAGACGGGCCCCCAAAGAGCTTGACAGGATTGCGGATATTGTGGCGATGATCGAAGACAAGAAGCGTCCGAAAAAGATATCTGCAAGAAAAGGGATAGAGTACTAGTCTTTTAAATCTTATAAAGACCCATTCGTCACTCGCTATCGATTATATTCTTGATGCTAATAATGTATTTATAGTACTATCAAATCTTTGATTCCATGTTCATCTCCAGCTCGCTCTATCGTTTCGTAGAACTGAACAAGCTACAGAAGGAGCTGCTCGACACGCCTGAACTGCAGAGACTGCGTTACCTTAAACAGCTTGCACTGGTCGATAAGATATTTCCAGATGCGACGCATACAAGGTTCACTCACGCGATCGGAGTCTCTCATCTCGCAACACAGTTCGCAAAAGCTCTCAAGCTTAGTCCTGAGGAAACTTCTTTAATCCAGGCAGCAGGAATGCTGCATGATGTCGGTCATCCGCCTTTCTGCCACGTCACCAACAGATTCTTGAAACAGATATTAGGCGACAGGGGAATTGACGAGCATGAAGAATTATCACGACAGATCATCGAGGGAAAATTTGTCATGAATCTTCCAGGCGCAGGCCAGATCCCTTCTATCCTGGAAAAATATGGCATTGATCCAAAATCTGTAGGCGCATTGGTGACAAATACCTACAAAGAAAAACCCTATCTGCAGGCAATAATCTCAGGTGGTGTCGACGCTGACAAACTGGATTATCTAAAAAGGGACAGTGAGAGCACTGGCGTTGTCTCTGGCAATGTTGACCAGCACCGGATCCTTCAGCTGTCTCTGCTTAACAACACACACCTTGAGTTTGATCCAAAAGCGATCTCTCCTGTAAAAGAGATGCTGCAAGCCAGGTCGACGATGTATAACGAGGTTTATATCCACAGGACATCTCATCTTGCTTCTCGCATGCTGCAGAAAGCGCTGCAGCTTTCGTTTGATCTTGGAGAGAACAAGGATTTTTACAATCTGGGGGATGAAGAGCTGATGATGCGGTTGATGAATTCTGAGAATAAGATGGCGCGTGACCTTGCATTGAGGATAAAATACAGGCGGTTGTACAAGGTCGCGTTCCAGCTGCGGATGATCACAACACAGGAGATCGAAGAGCTCGTCGGAAAACTGAAAGAGATGGGGGAAGAAAGAATAGAGGAGATGCTGCAGCAGCGTCTGAACTTACAGCCTGGAGAAGTTCTGGCTGCATTTCCAAAAGTGCAGAATATCTCGTTCCAGAAACTGTTCGAATTGAGAAAGATCCGGATCTTTGATATGGAGGGCAAGAACACTAACTATTCTTACTTCAACATCTATTGTGCCCGGGAAAATGTAGACCGCGTCAATCAGGAGATAAAGACCTTCTTAGAGCGTATGAAGACCTTCGAGTAAACATAACCTTTTTAAATATCTCCTTTTAAATATAATGTATGGAAACTCAACAGGATCTTTCAACGGATGAATTGATATTTTCTCTAGAGCAGACTGTTTCAGAAGATTCTGCTCTGCGAAAAGATCTCACTGAACTGTTTTCTAATTCTTTTGATCCTGAAATATTTGCTAAACTAAGAGAGAGAAATCCTTTTTTTGCCAATATTGTTTCTAATATAATCCGTAACAAACTCGAATCTCAAATCTCTGGTTTAGAGAACAAGTATGTAAAAGAGAGAGAACCAATACACAAAAATATTGGATATTATGAATCTCTTCCAGCAAGAATCAAAGAGGTCGAAGAGAGAGAAGGTAAGAATTCCGAAGAAGACATCGCATTGACAAAAGAAAATGGAAGAAAAGGGCCGATACTGGAAAAATGCAAAAGAAAATTAGAACGTCTTGTTCGTGCAGAGAAGGAAGAGATTGCCATTCTGCAGAACCTATTGGACAGCGGACGTGAAGATCAAGGAATAAATCATGAAGTCTACTTAAGGCTGAAGAAAGACCTTTGGTATAAGATAAACCAGATTAATATGAAAGAGCGTAATGAGGAAATCTTGAAAAGAAATCTGGCAGCAAGGGCTGCGCAAAGATTGAGACGGGGAATACTTTATGTTGCTGGAGGAATTGCGCTTGTAGCAGGAATTGTTTTCGGAACAGCAGAAGTTATCGAACTGACAAGAGAGGAAGAAAAACAAGAGAAAGAAGTAGATGTTGACCG
>JAHWHI010000046.1 GCA_019323355.1 Candidatus Woesearchaeota archaeon
ACAGCACAATTATCAATGCGATTATCGCAAGATATGATATCAGGCTCTTGTCAACTTTCTTCTTTGATTTTTCAAACTCCTCAAGTATCTGTGAGCTCTTGTATTTCTCCTCACTTTTCTGCAGGTTACTCTCTTTTTCATTTATCAGATTGACAGCGACTTTCTTGTCTGGAAATTCGTATATGCCTATCTCGTCCATGAAGATATGCTGCGCAGTGAGATATCCGGAAGGGGTGTTTACTTTTGTCGGAGTTCCCAGGTTCAATATCGTCCCGGTCTTATAATTATAATCTCCAAGATCCTGCGAGAACGCAAGATGGAATAACAGGTTATTCCAGAATATCGGATAGGAAGGCGAATATTTGAAATCATTATCCTTCTCAAAGATTCCATAATAAACTGTCTTTCCTGCACCGAGCTCTTTTACCACAACAATATCATTTTCAGAATCCTTGATCTTGGCAAGGACAACTGAGTTAGGTGCAGCTGTTGCATTGAAGTATTTGGCAACACGCCCGAACTCTATATCTTTTGTGAGTTCATTTATAACTTTCGGGACTACTTCAGCAGACTCTTCATTAAGCCCATTTATTATCGCTGGTATCAAAGATGTGTCAGGCATATTGTCCTGCGCTGTAAATATCACATTGTTTCCTTTTCTCACATAATTTGTTATGGACTCAAAAGTTCCAGGAAGAAGTTTCGAAGCATCAAAATCATTGAAAACTACAACATCATGGTTTGGATCAGGCACAATAGGTGGGATAGCGACTTCAAGATCAACATTAGGCGAGGCTGTGAGAGCGCTCTTCAGGAAAGCGTTTTCATTGTTTGTGATGAGCAATACCCTAACCCGGTTGTCTTCAGGAGTGCTGATATAGCCGATATTATCTTCAGGCATATGGTCAGTGTTCAGTATCTCTACCTTTGTCAGGCCGGGAGGAGTTGCTATTGATATTATCTCGACAGAGTTCGCAGCCATGTCAAATGTTTTCTCCAGTGTCCCGATCTTTATCGCAACAGTCTGTTCAGTATCATAAAAATTCTTGAAATATATTGTTGACTTGACCTTTCCGACGCGGATATCAGTTATTGCGAAATTCCCTTCTTCTTTTCCGACATTGATGAAATCAACTGCAAGTCCCTTGCTCTCAGCAAGGTTCTTTGCGACAATCGGGTCAGGCCCTTCTGTGACAAGGAAATCTGATATGACAATGACCCTTCCGTCCTCTATTGTCTCGCTCGCAACAGCAATAGCATCGCCGAGGTTTGTAGAGGTTCCTTTTGGTTTCAGTCCGTTCAATATCTCGAGAGCATCGCCTCTCGACCCTCCTTCAAGGAGAGAGACTGGCGTGTTCTCAGCAAGGATGATACTTGTTCTTGACCCTATTGATTTTTTTGCTTCTGCAAGCGCCTTGGTCCATACACCGGATAATCCCATCGAAGCCGAGACATCAATGACAATCGCAGTATTTTTCGAGATCACTGTCTGGTCGACTTTGATCAATGGATCTGCGATTGAAAAGCACAAAAGCAGCAGTACAAGCAGCTGCATCAGGAAAAGCATGTCCTTCAGAAAATTTCTCAGGAAAGAACTTTTATGCCTTGTTCCAGGATGCCTGAACAAGAACATCAGAGAAGGAACAGTGAGATCTTTAGGCCGCGGTCTGACTAGGTATAAAATGATAAACGGCACAAGGCTCGCCAGTGCATATAATCCTACTGTATTTCCCCACTCCATACCTCAAATCACTGATTCTTTAACAATAGAACCTATATAAACCTTTCTATAAACGAAAAATTTATAAATGCAAAAACGCTCAACAAGTTGTAAATGGGGGAAAAGATAGATGAAAAAAAGAGGTTAGTCCTAGTTCTAGTTCTTGCCTGTTTTTTAGTCCTTTTGAGTAGTTGTACTGCCCCTTCAGAGACTGCCAAGCAAGGATGTGATATCTCTGGCACATATCTGGAGTGTGACAAATGGAGTGTCTGCGCAGATAATGTCCGGGAAAGGACATGCCGTGATCTTCTTGGCTGCCTTGAAATAAGTTCCTTCAAAGAGACGCAGGACTGTGAAATCTCTGTGAAGACAGGGGAACTAAAGACAGGGCCTGCAATCGCAGACTTCTGCAATAACGATGATGTCTGCGACAAGATAGAAAATTTCCATCTCTGCCCAAAAGACTGCAGTGCAAACGCTATCGACGGTTTATGCAATGATGCGACAAACAATATCTGCGATCCAGACTGCGGAGTCTCTGACAAAGACTGCGTGCCAGATATCTCGAGCTTTACAACAGAGATGTCAATCAACTTCTCCCAGGAGAAGAATATCGCAAGTGTCAGGAATCTTGAGCTTGGGATAAAAAACATAGGCTCGATCAGGTTCAATGGAAAGCTGGATCTTCTGGGCCTTAATTTGAATGAAGAAGTTTCAATAGTAAAGAACAAAGTATCGTACACAAGCATGCTGAACACTTCTGCTGATATCACATTATTCAGCCTCGACCTTGAAAAGCCAGCAATACTGTTCAAGGATTCATTATGCAAGTCCTGCAAAATAAGAAGCTTCAAGAACGGAACTTTGAAGTTCACTGTGCCAGGACCAGGGGAATACTCTGCAAAAGAGACCTCCGAACTGACAACAGATGAAAAAGAGAAAGCAAAAGTACAGGACGAGGGTTCAAAATTCTATAAGACAAAGAAATTCACGATAATAATGATCATCCTGCTCGCGATACTGATTGTATTCGGGGCATTCTATACATTTTTCAAGAACATCACTTTCCACATCCATATGCCGAAGCATGAAGAGAAAGAGATAAAGGAAAAGAAGGTTTCTCCCCCTCCCTTGATAGAGATAAAACCCTACCTGCCAGAAAAAGAGGAGAAGAGAGGCAAGAAAGAGAAAAAAGGAAAGGGAAAGAAAAAAGGAAAAAAGCATAGGGATGAAAGGATAGAGACCCGGCGGGTGGTCAGGGCCAAGGCAAGGTCTATAAAAATTGTGAAACGTCCTCCAAAGAATCCGCACAAGGTCGTCGAGGTGAAGCCAAGACCGAAAAAGAAGAAAGGCCGGGGAAAAGTAAGCTCAAAGACATTGCTCCGCATAAAATATCATCCGCAGAAAGCCAAAAGCATGTTCAAGGAAGGCGTGAAAGTGGTCAAGCAGAAGGACAAAGAGTACGAGAAGAGACTGAAAGAGCAGATACAAAAGCAGAAAGAGCACGAGAAGCTGATGAAAAAGAAAGGAAAACAAAGAAAACCAACAAAAAAGAAGAGCAAAACAAAAAAGCAAAAAACAGCAAAGAGAAGAAAAGCTGTGAAAAAGAAAGCGAAGAGAGCATCAAAAAATATCAAAAAGGCTTCTAAAAAAAACAAAAAGTATGCTAAGAAATCAAACAAAAAGAAACCCAAGAAAAAGAGAAAAAGATAAAATAAAAAGATTATATCTTCTTAATTTTATATCCGATATTTTGCTTTGCTTTTGTTCCTCTAGGAGCTGAAACTACTTCTACATTATCTCCGGATGAGATTCCTAGTCTTGCAGGCCATTCAACGTATAATGGGGTTTCCCTGCCAGAAACTTTGATAGAGCCTCGGACAACTCTTCCATTTTCGTGTAGTCTTGTAGAAATAACTTTTCCTCTTTGTGGCGCAGCCATATTTTATCACCTCAATTTTTGAATATTGCGCTATAAGAACTCAAGATATATAAGCTTTTCGAGTTTTAAACTTCAAATTTTGAATTTTCATGTGACGGGGGACGAAGGATAAGGTGCAGGCATTATCTCCTTTTTCGGCGCAACAGGAGGATGTCCCCTGATAGTCTCCCTTCTCTTCAGCCTGCACTGTTCTGCGAATGAAGCCATCTCAGACTCGATGTTCGGCGGTGCAGAGTCTCCGTACGCGAGATTTATGTACGGCATTAATTTCTCACCTACAGTGTTCGCTGACTGCCTTCTGTTGTTCATCAGGCACTGGATTGTGAATGCAGCAGCAGTTTCCTGCATGCAGCCCCAGGGGCCGACCTGCATAAGGCCTGACCTCACAGCATAGTCTCCGTCAACTTGAACAGGCTTTCCGCCATGCATTATGAATTCGTATGATTTTGCGACAGACAATGGAGATTCCCCTTCTATCTCCTTGCTCCACAATTTTCTTGGATCAAGACCATCAAGAAGTTTCCTAGGATCGTGGAATTCTCTTCCTTTTAGATAATGTGCAAAAGGCTGCCATAAGTCCCCAATCACACCAGCAGTATACCAAAGCTTAATCCTTCCGCTCAGCCACTTCTTGGCTTTCTTGAAAAAATCAGATTTGAACGCTCTTGCTTCAAGACCAGCTTCATATGTTCTCAGCCAGTTGATATAGTCAAGCCATTCAAAAGTCGGCGCGATCACAACTTCAAGTCCGTTTTTCTCAGCAAGCAGTATTGCATCTTCATTTGCAGGATTATGCTGCCTGACAAATATCTCCCCTTCAAAATCAACTATCGGCCTGCGTTCCCCTTGTTTTGGGATTACGCTGAACTTCTCTGCATAATCTTCCATTATCTTCACAAGACCTTTTCCAGTGTTATGTTCAAGATCATACTCTACAGCCTTGACACTCTCTCTGTAGACTCTTTCAGTCTCTCCAGAGTTGACTTCATACGGTCTTGTCCTCAAGAACGCACTCCTGAGAATATCAATTGCAGCTGTTCCCCTGTAGATCAGCAGTTTCAGTTTGTTGATCTTGCTTTTTGGAAGATCGATATCATTATAGTTAGTTGTTGAAGACGGGCTGACAACAGCGACATCTTCGTGTCCAAGTTCTTCAAGGATATCTCTTATTATAACATGATACTGGCCGAACCTGCACGGTCCGCCTGCAGACGGTTGAAAAACAGCAAGTTCCTTTTGCTGGTGCCCCATCTCCACCTTGCGCTCGACAAATGAGACAATATCTC
Organism: Candidatus Woesearchaeota archaeon; assembly: GCA_019323355.1. Taxonomy (GTDB): domain Archaea; phylum Nanobdellota; class Nanobdellia; order Woesearchaeales; family WJKV01; genus JAGLWF01. The sequence goes on from JAHWHI010000046.1 coordinate 4,949, forward strand.
CGACCTGCACATGCATTGGTTTGCACGCCTGTGTCGAGACAAGCTTGCTCGCCCATCTCTGGCTTTCTTTTGTCCAGGTAGGCATTACTTCTGCTTTTATATGCTCGTTGCGCAGTGCAGCTGCAAAAGCATAGGATCCCTCCCCCATATAAGGGATTCCAAGTACCCGTTCCATTCCACCTCTGACAGGAGGAGTCATGAAGAAACTGTCTTGATATACAGGGCCGCCTTTGAAATTCCTGACAATCTCATTAAAAGCCCTGATCCTTGTTTCGAACTGCGCATTGCTGTTATGCCCGTCTGTCTGCAGAACAAGATAAGGTTTGCCAGCCATCTTTGCCAGACGGTCCAGATGATATAACAGCATAGAGTCTGGACCGCAGTTGAAATTTGTCATAAGTACAGGAAATAATCTTGGGTGACATAATGCATGGACAAAGTCCTGGATAATCCTTTCTCCTAAGGCCCAGTACATATTCTTTACTATCTTATTGACATTCACACTCGAGCTGTCAAAATAATAAGAAGGAATTGCATTCAGACCCAGATTCGAGAAGATAACATTAGTGCTTGACGAAGCCTTCTCATCGAACAAAGTGTAACCTCTTCCGATCATCACAAAACCATAATCTTCTTCATCAGAAAGCTTGCTGATAAATTTCCTTCCAAGTTCATGCGTCTTTTTGATAAATTCAATCTGTCTCTGATTTGCAGCAGAAACTGCAGTACGTACTTCTTTTATTGAGAAACGCCCTTTGCCATAAACACGGTCCAGTTCTTTTTTCAGCGCAACATCGATCGGGCGATGTTTGTCATCAAAATGCAGGACAGGGTCTATCACATCTTCGTCGCAAAGCTGCATGCTCTGTCTTGCTGGAAAACTGATAGAAGAGCTGTGCGGGCAGAACTTCTGTCTTCTTCCATCCTCTGTGATTATGTTTGTTGCGTCTGGAATAAACAATTTCTCAACATACGGTCTCATTGCAGCTGCCTGTCCGTAAAAATCGATTGCAGGCACGCAGTTCTCAGAGAACGCGAATTCTCTTCCAAGATTAAGTATATGATCGTCAGCTTCGTCAGAGATTACTGGCTTAAGTCCAAGCTCTTTGAAGAATTCTGTGTAAAAGATTCCTCTTTCATTTAGGAATGAGAATGCTCTTGGGATCCCAACAGTATTTCTCCTGACAATATCTGCATTTGCGCCACTGCGTGCAGCATCTTCAATCTCTTTCTTATGATCAGCAAGTAGTTTTGCAAGACCGCTTTTCCTTATTGCGGAATTCAGCATCCGATTGTAAGTTTTGATATAATCTGTTGTCTTGTCGATATGCTCCTCCCCGGTATTTCCTTTAGGGCATCTTCCATTGGATAAAGTGACTTCGTTTCCAACAGTCATCCTGCACAATGTACAATTTCTTGTGCCGCAGTTCTCAGAACCTAATGCATCCTGGCAAGTTACATCTTCTACTTTGAATTCTAAACTGATTGCATCATAACCAATGAACCTACTATGAAACTCTTTTCCTTTTCCTTTAAGCGCATCGATCTCCTGCTTAAGGCTTATTGCAGCTCCAAAAGCACCCATCACTTCCCTGTAAGGGAATGCTTTTATCTTCTTCCCTGTAAGCTGTGCAAGAGCAGCAAGGGTTGACTTTGATAGGAACGGACCTCCTTGTGCAGAGATGACCTCTCCGACATCTTCGTTTCCGACAAACTTTTGGACATAACCTGCGATAGCAGCATACTCTATTGCAGCTGCTATCTCTTCGTCAGGCAGACCAAGTGCGATAAACTTTTTGATATCAGCCTCGCTGAAAACACCGCATGTACTGTCGCACACAGGGATTCGTTTTGCTGCAAAAGCATAATCTTCAAGAAATTTTCCTTCTTTTCCTTCCTTCTTCTTAACATCAAAGCCTTTTGTCTCTGCCATGTTCTGCCGTGTCTGTCCTGTTCCAGCCATGCACGACAGGTTCATTTTAGAGTTGCTGACAACCTCACCGTTGAAACGGGTGAACTTCGCGTCCTGTCCTCCAAGCTCGAATATAGTGTCGACTTCAGGATCAAAACGCTTGATGCCAGCAGCGTGGCATGTAATCTCGTCTTTGATAGGTGCAAGATCAACAACTTCAGGATCTGCGTCTTTGTCAGGCCTGTGGAAAAAGATTGTTCTATATAATTTAGAGGACGAGCCTGTGACACGCGCTCCGAGTATGTTTATCCTATCGCCGAATTTATCTCGTATTTCAGAAAGTAATATTTTTCCAAGCTCTGCTGGCTGGCCATCAGTGTAAAGATACCGCTTGAACATCATCTCTCCGGTCTCTGCGTTTATGACAACTGCTTTTGACGTGGTTGAGCCGCCGTCAATGCCGATAAGAGCATCTATTGTCTTCCCTTCTGGCACCTCGTATTCTATTTCAGCATCAGGATCATAATTTTCGCATCCATCTACAAACTCAACATTTTCAAGAGAGAGCGGCTCTGCAAAGATTATTTTTTTCATCTCCTCTCCAAGCGCAGCTTCTAGTCCGCTTTCCTGAAAAACAGTTTGGTCTCTGCTTTCAATAGCTTTCAATGCAGCACCGATAGCGCCGACCTGATGAAAATTATCAGGCACTTCTAAATCAAAACCAAAAAGCCTTTGAAGTTCATCCTTGATGAACCTGTTCTTTGCAAGACCTCCGGTGAATACTGCTTTGCTTCTAGACGGAAGCTTCAACTTTCT
>JAHWHI010000047.1 GCA_019323355.1 Candidatus Woesearchaeota archaeon
AAGCAATTGAAAGGAACCAAGGAAGGATGAAAAAATTCAGGGGACACTTCTCTGCACTCGAGAGCCAGGGAGTGTTCATAAAGGAAGAGGAGAGTGGAGTTTACGAAGTTATTAAAGATCCAAACACCATCAGCGACCCGGATTTCCGCAATATACTTGATTCTATCCAATATGCTGATGGGCAGCGTAGTGTACACTAAACTTTATAAATAGTTCAAAATAGATATTCTCATGGAACTCGGCGAGATAATCAGGATACAGGATAATGTACAGACCTATCTCAGACCTAGTTTTGTTGATGGAAGTGGTTTTGTTTTTTCTGAGATTCTGACAGAGACTTTGCCTAGGAATAAACTTATTGATCTAGAGTTTGAAGTCCTGGCAAAAGGATTAGAGCTCGCTGCGAAAGCAAAAAAAATCCGAGAAGACAGGGTACAGGAAGTACTTGAAAGAGGGGGAGATGTCACAACCCACTCCCTCCATAGACACTTAATGTTGGGCATTGATATCATGACTAGCCTTAGGCTAGAAGAGATCCTAAATATGAAAGGAAAAAGATGGGGCACGGTATTAAAGGAATCAGAAAATAAAGAACGTACTAAAAAAATACAATCAAATCTGGATCTATTTGATATCTCTATAAGTTCAAAAAGATTAGAAAAAGATCTTCAAAGAACATTGGGGAGATTATACGAGATACTTAATGAAGTCAATGGAGAATATGCTTATATTGTGGATACAACTCCGTTATTAAAGTTGTATAGTATATTTCAACTAAGAGAAGAGCCAAAAGATGAGACCCTGCGTTACATATGGGGGTGTATTGTAAGCAAGAAACTTACAAGAAATCAGGCTTTGGCATTTGCTTTTGAAAAAGGACCATCTATTGCAGATATTATAAGTGGAATCACGGATATACCAATAATTATGTTCAAAACTCCAGACAAAGTAAAAGAACTACGGCCTTATGTCCATGAATTGATTGACGAACTGGGGGCATCATGGAACCGTGAAGCAAGAGCTGAAAACAAAAGAGAGAAAATAGAAAAAGATATTGCCAAATTAGAAGAAGAAAAAGCTAAAATGGAGCGAGATTTTGAGGTAGAGAGAAAAGACATAGATAAAAAATATAGAGAAGCAAAAGAAAGAATAACAGAACTGGAATCCGGTGAAGCTGTGCAGAACAGTACTGCATTAGAGGCAAATAACGCTGATTTGAGAAAAGAAGTTGCTGACCTAAAAAAAGAAATTAAACAGTATGAAGGTCTGGCAGAGGAATGCGCTAATGACGCAGCACAATTGGAAGAGAAACTGGCAGAAGTCATAGCAGAGAATGAAAGCTTAAGATCACAGATTGAAAATCCGATCACTGACGAGACTCCGGGCTATATTATCCAAAATCCAACATTACAGGCAAATATAGAAAGATCTGGTTTTAATTATAATATGATCTGCGCTATTGTTGTTGCAGGTTTCAAATGGGGAAGATACAGCAATACAAAGGTACTTTCGGATGAAAGCATAAGAAAGAATGTTAGAGGCAAAATCGGAGATCAAAATATGAAACAATATGAAAAACATTTCAAGGCACTGTATAAAGCCAAAGCTATCCTAAGAGGAGGAACCGGAGGATACAGTCTCAATGCGGATATAGACGCAATACAAATCCCCTATTTCAGACAAGTAGTGCGTGAATTCTTAGAATTAAAGAAAAGCTTGCAAGAATAATAAAAGGGGTGTCCTGCAATTTGTTTTTGTTAGAGTCGCTGTATTGCAGGCTTGACCCCTCTCCCTCACCAAATTTCATCCGACTTCTGCTATGTTCCATAGATATTCGAAGTGGTTTCTGTAAGTCTCTGCAAGACCTTTGTTCCGTATCATCACAGCCATGACAGGCTCTCCCCAAGTGACGACGACAACCTTGTCTGCGTAGACAAAAGTATTAGTAGGATTGAACTGTTTTTGTTCTAAGAAACGGTAAGTTGTTGTCGGAGCTGTTTTCTTGTCAAACATAAACACCCCCTCTTTCTTGACAGTTATTACTCTCTCTTTGATTCCTTTTCTTTTTAGCTCCCGGAAACATTGTTTCATGAACACAGGAAGAAGTTCATTGTATTTCTCATCCTTAATTCCTGTGATAAGAACTTCTTTGACACCTTTCGTCTTATGCGTGTCGTTCAGGACGTATTTCAGGCCTTCTTTTCCTTTGAAAACTTCTACAAAGGTATCTTCTCTTGGCAGGTGTGTCATCTCTATCAGTTCTGGCATTATCTTGTCCACTTCCTGCTCCTGCTGATCAATCTCTTTCTTTTTTTCATCCAGATATTGTTTTAGTTTTTCTGGATGCGTTGCCTGGAAGTATTTTTTCGCGCCTTTGCTGACAGATGTGACCAAGCCCTTGCTCATCAACTGCTCTAATTTATCGTATACGTGGACCCGATATATGCTTGTCTTCCGGCCCAGCTCGTAGGCTGAGATCATACCTGTCTTCAGAAGCGTTGTGTAAATCTTGATCTCATTATCTGTGAGGCCGATTTTCTTCAGGATTTCAGTGTTCATTCCATATAGGAATCATATACAGATTTATATATCTTTCGTACCAATCTGGTGCGACATCATTTTATATAGCAGTTCTTCCCATTTAGTAGTAACAATAAAGTGACAAAAGGAGGTCAAAAATGAAATTCAAATTCATGTTCGCAATCATGGTGATGGTGCTCATCGCAGTTGCTGGATGTTCCAACCAGCTGAATGGAGGCGCTGTCGCTGAAGATACAATTAAGATCGGGTATTCTGCTCCGTTCACAGGCTATCTGGCTAATCTAGGAGAAGCAAACTTTCAAGGTGTTGAATTGGCACTAGAGAAAATCAATGCTAACGGCGGGGTTGCCGGAAGACCAGTAGAACTGATAGTTGTTGATGACAAGTTCGAAGGCCAACTGACACTTAAGGCATTCCATAAGTTTTTTGACATAGATGATGTTAATGTCATGCTGACTGCAACTTATGGCGGGGTACTTACTGTTGCTGATCTTGCAGATGAACAGGAAGTTGTTGTGATAAACACTGTTGATACTGCAGAGGAACTCGCAGAAGCAGGAGAATATGTTTTCGCAATCGGCATCTACGACGAGGGAATCGGTTACGCTTTGGCAGACTTTGCTAACGAGCAAGGAAAGAAGGTCGGCGTCATCTTCATGAACGAGGATCCATTTGTCCAGCTTGTTAAAGAAGCCTTCATGGAAAGGATCAGCAAAGAACCTGCAGTTGTAGAAGCTTACGGTGCAGCAGACACTGACTTCAGGACACAGATAATGAAAGCAAAGAACGCTGAAGTTGAATTGCTTGTTGTTATGGGTTTTGAAGAGGCTGGTCTTGTGCTGAGACAGGCACGAGAGATGGGTATCGAAGCTGACTTTGCAGGCATTGACATCTTTGGAACAGATGCTTTGTTCGAGAACAGCAAAGGTGCTGTGAAAGGAGCATTCTTCACATCGTGGGATGCAGAGGACAAGGAAAAGTTTGAAGAGTTCAATAAAAAATTCGTTGCAAAGAATGGACATGAACCTGAACAGGCGATGTTCACAGTGCTTGGATACGACGCTGTGATGGTTGTTGCAGAAGCAATGGAACAGGCGATTGCAGAAGGCAAAGAACCACGAGGAGAAGCCTTGAAAGAAGCGTTACACCAGATCAAAGGTTTTGAAGGTGTAGCTGGAGAGATCACAATGGAAGAGGACGGCATTGTAAGAAGCATTGAAGAGCAGATGTTCAAGGTCGTTGACAAGGGAGAGTTCGAAAAGATTTAATTTTTTTTTATTTTCTTACCATTGTCGCTGGTTCGCTTTCGTGCTGTTTGGATGTTCCGTCCTTTGCATGGTATATGACATCCCAGTAAGTTATTTTTCTTCCGATCCTGACCCGGCATTTGAACAGAACATTCGTTCCTTCATCATACAATTGTATCTCTTGGATGTCACAATCAAAATTATAGCCCAAGAACTGCATGAGAAATTTTGGTTTCAGCTCAAGAGTTCCCTGCACAGGCTGGAGATAAATCTTGTATCCGCGCCTGGAGTGGAGATGCAGGTTCTCAGAAGCTGCAAGGTATATCATGGAAGCTCCTGGAATTGATTCATCAAAACTTCCGTTGTACATCTTGACAATTCCATCCTCTTTGACAAGCTTCTCTATCTCGCTGAATGGAACAAATGAAGTTAGTTCATGCTGCTGGAAATAAGTCTCCAGATCTTTTTTATCCAGAACATAATTCATTCCAGACCTTTCAAGATGATAGAGAACATAGAAGAAATAATCTTCAAGTTCTGGAAATTTGTGATCCTCTGGAAACAAGTCATCAAGAGTTATCTTGTCCAGCCTTCCTTTTTTTATCTGTTCAGATATCCGTGCTGTCTCCTGCTCCGGGATCTCATAAGAATAACAACCACTAAGAAAACCCAGTCCTAATGCTATCAAACCTAATAATTTTCTCATTTCTTCATCTCCTTGATTGATGTCAGTGTCTCCTTGTCTTTTGTGATCTCTACAATTATCTTGTCATCTGAATCAAGAACATTTGTAATTCGGCCTTTGTAGCTATATTCTTTCTCGATCTCAGAGACATCAAGCTCTGTCATCTGCGAAAGAACAAACAGAAGAAACGTGCCTATTAGCGCACATATCAATGCTATCTTGAACAATGTCTTCTCTTTCATCCAAAATAGTATATAGGCAGTTGAAATATATAAATCTCTGCTATATAAAATCATAATCTTTATATAGAATGCAACAATAATTACATTAAAAAACCAACGGGGGTTTTATTTATGGCTGAAAAAGTTGAAATCGGAAGAATATCGCACTTTTTCGATAAGATCAGTGTGTGCGTGATTGAACTTAAAGACGAGCTCAAAGTAGGAGATAGAATCTCAATAGAAGGCCATGATAGTGTAATGGAGCAGGAAGTCACAAGCATGGAGATTGACAGGAAGCCAGTAGAGACAGCAGGAGCTGGTGAATCTATTGGAATGAAGACAGACAAGCCTGTGAAAAGAGGCGATATTGTATTCAAGATCGTTGAATAAAGGCTTTTTCTTATTTTATTTATTTTCACAACCTTTATAAAGGAAGATGCATTAAAAGAGCACAATGGGGGATATTAAGAATTTCAAATCAACAGCTGAGATTAAAGTAAGCAATAAGATTATCGATCAGGTCATTGGCCAGGATGATGCTGTTGGAATCATGAAGAAAGCTGCAAAGCAGAGAAGGCACGTTCTATTGATAGGTCCGCCTGGCTGCGGAAAGTCCATGCTTGGGATGGGGCTTGCAGAGATGCTCCCAAAAAGCGATCTTAAAGATATTGTCGCGTTTGCAAATCCAAATGATGAACATTCTCCATTGATAAGAGAAGTCAATGCAGGAGAGGGCAGAAAACTAGTGACTGCTGCAAGATCGAGCGCAAAAAGCATCTTCGGGGGAAGAAACTTTCTTTTTTTCATACTTGTTGTGATTGCAATGATTGTTCCATGGTACTATCTGAACAAGGGACAGGAAATAGTATTTGCAGCACTGTTCATAGGTGGAATGGTTTTTCTTGGAGCGTTTGTCATCTTCATAAACATGTCACGGAAATCCGGGTCGAGCGCCCAAGTCCCAAAAGTAATTGTTGACAATTTCAGCAGGAAGACTGCTCCGTTCAATGATGCGACAGGAACGCATGCAGGAGCACTGCTAGGAGATGTACTGCACGATCCGTTCCAGTCAGGAGGCCTCGGAACTCCAGCTCACGAGCGTGTTGTAGCTGGAATGATACACAAATCGCACCGGGGTGTATTGTTTGTAGATGAAGTGGCAACTCTGGCACCGAACACGCAGCAGGAACTTCTTACAGCTGTGCAGGAAAAGAAATTTCCTATAACAGGGCAGAGCGAGAGATCTGCAGGAGCAATGGTAAGGACAGAACCTGTTCCGTGCGATTTTATCCTTGTAGCAGCTGGAAATGTAGAGACAATAAGAAATATGCATCCTGCGCTTAGATCAAGGATCAGAGGCTATGGTTATGAGATTTATATGAATGACACTATTCCTGACACTCCTGAGAACAGGTACAAGGTTGCTGTGTTTGTTGCGCAGGAAGTTGAAAAAGATAAAAAAATCCCTCACTTTTCAAAAGCTGCTATCGAGAAGATCATACAGGAATCAAGAAAACGTGCATCACGAAAAGGTCATCTCACCCTGCGTTTCAGAGAGCTGGGAGGGCTGGTAAGAGCAGCAGGTGATGTTGCAAAAGAAAAAGGTGCAAGAGTTGTCGAGCCGAAACACATCCAGGAAGCGCAGAAGAGAGCGCGTTCACTAGAAGAGCAGATCGCAGACAAATACATCGAAAGAAAAAAGGAATATGAGATCATAATCACAAAAGGAAAGCAGGTTGGAAGAGTCAATGGCCTTGCTGTCATTGGCCAGCCGAGTGTCTCTGGCTCGCACTCAGGAATCATACTTCCGATAGAGGCAGAAGTCGCTCCTGGAGGAAGAAAGACAGAGATTGTCGCCACAGGAAAATTAGGGCTGATCGCAAAAGAGGCTGTGCTCAATGTCTCAGCAATCATCAAGAAGTATTTCGGCGATGATATCAAAGAGAAACTTGACATATTCATACAGTTCCTGCAGACATACGAAGGTGTTGAAGGAGACAGTGCATCGATTGCTGTTGCTACTGCAATCATCAGCGCGCTGAAGAAAGTTCCTATAAAACAAAATTATGCACTTACAGGTTCATTGTCAGTTCTTGGCGAGGTCCTGCCGATAGGCGGTGTCAGCTCAAAGATAGAGGCTGCGATCGATGCTGGAATAGAGAATGTCATAGTTCCGAAGAGCAATATGCAGGACATTGTCATAGAAAAAGAAAGACTGAAGAAGATAAAGGTCATTCCAGTAGAAACCATCGGACAGGTCCTGAAAGAAGTGATTGACTGGAAAGGCAAAGAAAGCATACTAAAGAAAATCAAATAAAAGAAAAGAAAAAAATGAAAAAGATAATAATCATCTGCATCATTGCCCTTCTCTTAGTCAGTTCTCTTGGCTGCGACAAAGCGCTTACAGCAGATGAAGAGTATGAAGATGGGACTGCGAATATCATCCAGTCATTGCAGAGAGCACTGGCAACAGAGGCTGCTGCAGAGGCAGAAGGAAAAAGCTTTGACCTCCTGCAGAGATATTATGTTGAACTGAACAAGATAGTAGAAGATTCTCTAAGGAACGCAAGTACAATGGCAGTGCCTAACAAATATACTGAAGCACATCTATATCTGATAAATGGTATTACAATCATGCTTGACTACTATCCTGCAAAGATCGCTCACGCAGAGATGATCAAGGTCGCAGCAGACGAAGAGACAGCAATGAGAACGAAGCTTCAAAGAGGGGCAATCTCACAGGAAGATTTTGATGCATATATTGAAGAAGTCCTAGAAAAACAGAACACGCGCAGAGAAGTGCTGACAAACATAAGAAGTGCTGCTGATGACCAGCTTAATCTGTTCACTATCTCACTTGAGAAAGCAAAGAATTCTTAGACTGGAATAGTTCCAGATGAATATGCAATCAGCAACATAAGAAGCACAAACAGGATTCCAATCAGGAATGTCGCTGCGATGCCAATCAAGAAAGCCAATATCGACCTTCCTAATGTCAAGCCGTGCAGTTTCTGAAATCCTATTATGTTAAGGACTATTGTCCATAGTGCAATCACCACGACTGGAACCAGTGCGAAAAGTGCTGTCACTTCACTGATCATAAGATACGAGATTATACCTCCGAAAACAAATGAAGGCGCCTGTGCATATCCATAAGCCTTGATAGTCTCACGGATCCCGCCTTTTCCTTTCATGAAGTAGACTCCTATGTGCAGGATTGCTGCGAAAATAAACAGTGTGACAAATGATGCAATAAACATCATTGCTGCATAGAAGATTGTTGCAAACGCTCCCAGCAGAAACGGAGGCAATGGTTCTCCAAGGCCAAGAAGCATTGAATTCTGTATTGCTATTGAAGGAACAGTCACAATGATATAGAACAAAGTCATTATCAGAAAGAAAATCAGGACATTGTTGATGGATTTCTCTCTTCTGACACCCACAAAAAATTCAGAGGGATTTGTGAAAACCTCTTTTATTATCTTTATGGTTCTATTCAACATAAAATATATCTAGAATTAATGGTATATAAATCTTACTTAAAATCATGCCCCTAAATCACCATAGAACATCGACTTCATCAGTCCTTTCGTATGGTTTGATTGTGGTCTCTTCTAGTTTCTGTCTTCTTCCGTGCTTGTATTCAAGCAGGCCGAGCCATGCTATCATTGCTGCATTGTCAACAAGGAACTGCATCTCTGGAACAAAACATCTTGCGCCACGGTCCTTGCACATCTGATGCGCCATCTCCTGCAGGCGTTTGTTGCACGCAACACCTCCTCCAAGAAGAAGCTCGTTCTTATCGCAGTGAGCCATTGCCCGTTCTGAAACTTCAAGGAGCATTGCAAATATTGTCTCCTGCAGAGAGAATGCAAGATCCTCTTCTTTGAATTTTCCAGAGTCAAATTTCTGTTTAAGGTTTGTCAGTATTCCTCCAAAAGAAACATCCATCCCTTTAACAGCATAAGGAAGCTCGATATAATTCTTTGACAATGTTGACAGCTTGTCAAGCTTTGGCCCTCCTGGAAAACCTAATCCAATATGCCGTGCAAAAGAATCAAGCAGATTCCCAACTCCTATGTCAAGTGTCTCTCCAAATATCCTGTACTTGCCGCCGTCGAATGCAATGACCTGCGTGTTCGCACCAGAAGCGTAAAGCAAAACAGGATCTTTTGCATCTGTCAGCATCTTTCCGATCTCAAGATGCGCAATGCAGTGGTTGACTCCGATGATTGGAATATTGTTCGCGAGCGCCAGTGATCTTGCAGCAATCGCACCGACACGCAAGCATGGGCCTAGACCTGGTGCGTTTGAAAAAGCAACAAGCTCGATATCTTTCATCTCAACTTTTGCTTCCTTTAGTGCTCTTTGTATGACCTCATCACATACATCAATATGATGTTCTGCAGCTTTGTTTGGGATTATGCCGCCAGTCTTGGTTGTGAAACTATCTTTTACATTGGAAAGCACTTTTTTGCTCTTGATTACAGCTGCACCAAAAGTATGCGCAGTCGACTCGATTCCAAGGCATATCATGCCATAAATAAAAAACAGAAGCTATTTAAAGCTTGTTCTACCAAAACGCTTATATATACGAATTACGTTTGGAAGTATACGGGGTGGTTTTGATGCCAGATTCTATGGCTAATCAGACACAGTTAGAAGAAGAGTTAGAAAAATTGCAGAAAATGATACGTGTCCTTGAATGGGATAGATCAAGACAACAAATCAATCCTGCAAAAATGGACAAACTGGACAATTTGAAGAAGAAGGAGAAAGATCTAGTTACACAACTGGATAAGTTTAAGGTATAATATGTATCACTCTAATTTTGCAACAAAGAAAGGATATAAATTTCAAAAAGCGAAAAAATCTTGCAGCCAGTGTTCAAAAGAAATAGACACAAAAGAAGATCATTTTGTTCTGCAGCTGAATTGGAAGATAAAGAATTCTCCAGACTTAAGGACCTTTTGCAGTTTGAAGTGCCTGCGCACATGGACAAAAGATTAAGTCAATTTGCTTATATGTTCATTCTTTGATATCCGTATGATTTTGTCTACAAAGGACTCTATCTTATTTTCATGCGAGACAATTATCACCTGTTTCAATCCCAGCTGTTCAAGAACATCCCTTACCTTGTCCAGCTGCTCTGATGAGAATCCGTCTGTTGGTTCATCAAGTATCAGAAGATCCCTTGTGTTTATGTCTGTGATTATGTTGTTGATGACTTTGTTCAGTGCGAGACGGTATGCCAACGCCACAGCTGTCTTCTCACCGCCGCTCATATTCTCCAGGTCGATCTCATAACCGTTCTGCTCGATCACAGGCGAGAATTCATCGTCCAATCTTATGCTTACATTCTCATCCTCTATCAGTATGCTGAACCAGTCCTGGAACAGAGAGTTGAATTCATTGTAGACCTGGGCCATGACATGCTTCTCCATTGTTGTCATCAGGTTCACAAAGAATTTGTCCAGCCAGTCATAGTATTGGTTTACATTCTTTATCTTTTCTCTTGATTTCTCTTTCTCAGCAATCTCTTTTTTCAGCACTTCTATTGATGCGGCAATATTCACAATATCCTTGTCCAGCTTTGCCTTCTCAATCTCAAACTTGTGGAACCGATCTCTTGTCTCCTCGAGCAACTGTTTCTGCCTCTGCAGATCGACTTTCTCAAAACTCTCAAGTTTCTTGTTGAGCTCGGCGTTCTCTACATTTAATGCCCCGATCTCTTTCTTCAGTTTCATGTCAAGATCAATATAATTCTGCATCTGGTTCTGCTTGTCTGTGACCAGATGCTCAATATGGGCTTTTCTCTGGAGGAGCAATCTGTACTGCTGGTCTTGTTCTTTTATAATATCAAGCTGTTTTTTCAGCTCATCTTTTTCCTTGGAGGTTCTTGCCTGGTCAACATGAAGTTCGTCATAAGCTCTTGCAATCTCTGAGATTTTTGCATTGTTTGTGAGCTCGATCTCTTTCTTGTGCGTGTCTGGAACAGACTGCTTGCAGGTCGGGCATTCATTCAGCTCAAGTATCTTTTGGTTCTCCTGCTCGAGATAGCTCTTTTTTACTTCTATCTCCTTGATCTTTTTTGTTATCTCGAGAAACTTGTTCTCTACATCTGAAAGCTTTTTATTGAAGTCTTCAAGATCAATATCTGGCTTTTCTAGTTTCAGGTTGGATAAACTTTCCTGCTGCTGTTGCAGATCCTTTTCAATGTCCTCTATCTGTCTCTTCGATCTTAATTTCTGCTCCATCTTATCGTCAAGAGCTTTCCTGTTGATCTCGAGCTGTTTCTTGAGCTGGTTCTGCTCCTCGATCTGTTTCTCGACTTTTTCAAGACGTACTTTCTGCAGGTCGAATTTCTTTTTTGCCTCTTCCAACTGGGGGGCAAGGGCCTGCTTTGCCTCTGCCAATACTTTTTGTTCCTGATTTTTTGTATCGAGATTCAATTGTTTTTCCTCGAGACCCTGGGCCTGTCCCTCGTACAGCCTTCTTTTCTCCCTAAGATTTTTCAGGTAGATCGCAGTATTCTCTCTTATTTTCTTGTACTTGTCGATGCCAAACACTTTCCTCAATGTGTCCAAGCGTGCCTCTTTGTCGTCCAATAATATTTTCTTCATATCTTCTTGTGGAGTATAAACAGTATATCTGTAGATAAGAGATTTTTTCTTCAGCATCTCTGGAGGATAGTTCAATGCTTTCAGGATGAATGATTTTAATTCTGAGGCCATGCCAAGTTTCTGGAAACCGTCGACAATCACAGAGCCTGCTGTCTGACTGACTTTATTATTAGAGGCACGTTTTAAAGTGCGTTTCACAATGTAATTTTTATCCCCAATATTTATATCAATCTCAACTTCGCCTTCATTCTTTCCATTCCTCAACAGGGATTCGCCTGACAGCATGCCTTTGCCTATTCCGAACAGTGCAAACTCAAGCGCAAGCAAGATTGTGGATTTTCCAGAGCCAATGTCACCAGAAAGAAGAACAGAGCCTTCTGGAAATTCTATTTTCTCATCTAGATAAGAACGAATATTCTTTAATTTGATAGAGTTGATTAACATCCCTTTTTCCCCTCGAATATGAGAGAAGAGAACTCGTTATATAAGCTTTTTCTCTGCTTCTTCTCTTATTTAAAAACAACCATGCGTGCAGGAGTGTCAGATACATCTATCTCGATTTTGGCCCCACGCTCGATCTTGAACTCCTGGATAGCATCGATTGCAACAATACCGTCAAACATCTTTGATGTGATCTTCACTGGGGTCTTGCCTTCTATTAATTTTGGCTTGTGGAGCGCGCCGGTATAAACTTCTCTGGCAATGAACTTTCCGTATTTTGCATCCTTTGGAAATGGCTTTCCTCCGCAGGAACTGTACCATGCTGTCGAGCCTGTTCCTGTCGAGACAATCAGGCCAGAACTTTTATGTTCTTCACCATTGATGAAATAACGTGATGTCAGGTATGCGACTTTCGCGCCGATAAAAACTTCGTTGATAGCTGATGGCAGTTCTTTGCCATTTACTGTTGTCTTCAACCGTGTCCATTCTTCTATCTTGTACTTACCTTTCTTGAACATGTTAAGTCTTTCCTCGAAATTGAAGCGGTTGCACTGTGCCAAAGCACCCTCGCTGGCACTTATATCAGAATTCACAAGAAGAAAAGGAGTGTTCTTCACATAATGCAGGGTCTTTATTCCTGTGCCGTCACCGCCGACAGCGATAATCAAATCCTGCTCTTTGAAAGGTTTGTTGACTTTTTCAGAAGGAAGAACTTTTGCATCTGGAAGAAGTTTCTTGACAAGCTCTAAAGTCTTCTGCTGTTCTTTATGGCTTGAACAAACACGGTCATAATCATAACAGTTCTTTCTGGTTACTGATCCATACTTGTCAAGGCAGTGCTGGTAGACTGATTTTTTGAAGACAACTGTTATGTTCATGGAGAGATGTAGGAAATCCTAATTTATAAGGATTTCTATTGCTCTGCTGCTGCCTTTGCTGCTTCTGCTTCTTCTGTCTCTCTTGCTCTATCCTCTTCTGCCTTTCCTGAAACAACATAATCAACAATCTTAGACAATTCTCTTGGAATATCTTTTCCAAAACGTTTGTTCTCATAGTGAAGATCATTTTGTTCGCATGTTACTGCATGCTCACACGCTTTGCCTGTATCTACACATTCTCTAAAACCACATCCTCCGATCTCACCTGAACTTTGGACAGGCGGTTCATAACGCTTACAGGTATGGTAACTTGAATCCCTGTCAGAATCCCAACTTCCTACTGCTTTTGCAAAATCTGCTGTGTGCAATAAGATGCCAGCTCCTGGGATCGGCATTGCAATCCTATCTCCTTTAAGCGCAGCTTTCAGAAATTCTTCAACAGAGCATCCTTTTTTTGCTCCTAATGGTCGTGGTGTGCTTTCGCCAGTCGATTGCTGGTATGATGCAGAATTATGGTATTGTGCAGCTAAAAGCAATAATTCGCTTACCAATCCATCTTCAGTATTCAGATCATTTTCTGGTTCCCAGGTTCTATGTGTGTACATCATGTTTATTACCCCCTATGATTATTAAGATACCTTTTGAGGCCAATATTTAAAGTTTTTGTCGCTTATGTTACATAGCATTTATATATGAGTTCTTCCTGATTTATATTACCATATATGGGGGATGATAATAATGGAGAAAAGTACAACTGTAATAACAATCCTTGCAATAGGTCTTGTTATTGTGTCCTTGGTACTTGGTTATTCCATGACAAAGGAAAGGGCTTCGCCTCTTGGGTCAATGGATGAACCAATAGTCATAACACAAAGATCTGAGCTTGGAACAATAAGTGTATCTGGCACAGGTGAGAAAACAGTATCACCTGACAAGGCAGAAGTCTACATAAAGATAGAGACAGAAGGAAAGACAGCAGACGAAGCACAGGCAGAGAACAGAAGGATTGAGAAAGATGTTCTTTCAGCTCTGAGAAAAGCTGGTGTCAGTGATGATGATATGGAGACTACATCCTATTATTTGAATCCAAGATACAGGTGGGATGGAAGAGTGAACCAGATCATTGGATATACACAATTTCATGTCCTGAAAGTCGAGACAAAGAATATCGACAAAGTAGGAGATCTGATAGATACTGCTGTTGAAGCTGGTGCTAACGGTGTGCAGAATGTCAATTTCGGGCTGACACAGGAGAAAAGAGAGAAAGTAAACACAGAAGTATTGAACCTGGCAGGCGGAAGAGCGCTTGAGAAAGCAGAAGCTATTGCAGACGGTCTTGGTGTGAAACTGGGTGCTGTTGCAAAAGTATCAGAAGCAAGCTACAACTATGCTCCTATGTACAGAGGGATGGAAGTGATGGCAGCTAGTATGGACGAAGGAATGCCAGCACCAAAGACAGAGATCATGCCTCAGGACCTAGAAGTGCAGGCTTCGATTACTGTGAGCTATTATCTCGAATAAGTTTTATAAATTTCTTATTTTTATTTTTTATTTATGGCTGATATATCAAATCGTGTGCAAACAAGATTGTGGGATGAGAACGTGGACCATGTAGCATATATGAATCCTCAGTGGAAATTAGTTCCAAAGATACTTTCTGGAGAGAAACCTATCGAATCAAGATGGTACATGACAAAGAGGGATCCGTGGGACAATATACATCCAGGAGACAAGGTTTATTTCAAGGACAGCGGGAAACCAGTGACTGTCCAAGCAGAAGTTGCAAATGTAAGACAGTTCAGCGGTCTGAATGAAGAACGCATCAGGATGATTCTTGAAGAGTATGGCAAACAGATTGGAATAGAGGATGTTGAGAAATCTGTAGAATACTATAAAGGGAAAAAATACTGCATACTCATCTTCTTAAGGGATCCAAAACAGGTTGAACAGCCGTTCGAGATAGACAAAAAAGGATTTGGATCTGGCACTGCATGGATCTGCGTGCAGAATATTGATTCTATCAGAAAAGATTTATAAAGCCTGATTTCTCTCGTATATGTATGGCAAAGGGGAAGAATGAAAAGCCAGAGGACTTCATATATCTTGCAGCGCTAGAGAATGCCATAAAGTTCAAAGGACAGGCTAATCCTAAAGCATTGATAGGAAAAGTCCTAGGACAATTTCCAGAATTCCGAAAAGATACAAAGAAAGCAATGCAGCTGATAGACAAGGTTGTGAAGAAAGTCAATGCATTATCTCTTGAAAAACAGACAGAGGAGATGAAGAAGCTTTCACCTGACTTCTTTGAAGCTGAAAAGAAAAAGAAAAAAGAAAGAAAAGAAGAAAAACTGGAACTGCCAGAACTGAAGAACGCAACAAAAGGCAAAGTTGTCACGCGTATGCCGCCAGAGCCGAGCAAGTACAACCATATCGGACACGCATTGACATTTCTTATCAATTACATGTATGCCAAAAAATACAATGGAAAATGCGTATTAAGATTCGAGGACGCAAATCCAGAAAAAGTCACGCAGGAATATATTGATGCGATGAAGACAGATGTACTTGATTATCTGGACATCAAACCAGATAAGATAGTGATTGTCTCTGAGGATATGGACAAGCTATACAAATGCGCAGAACAGCTGATAAAAGGAGATCATGCATATGTATGCTTCTGTTCGCAGGATGCGATGGGAAAGAACAGGAGAGAAGGCAAAGACTGCAAATGCAGAAAATCCGACGCAAAAAAGAACATGGATGACTGGAAAAAGATGCTCGGCAGGAAGTATAAACCAGGAGAGTGCATCCTTCGACTGAAGATAGATATGAAACACAAGAACACTACTATGAGAGATCCGGTCATCTACAGGATTGACACTCACAAACATTACAAATACAAAGACAAATATTATGTCTGGCCAATGTATGATTTTTACACTTCTATCGAGGACAATTGGTGCGGTGTAAGCCATGTCTTAAGGAGTGCAGAGTTCGAGATGAGAGGGGAGCTGCAGAATTATATCCGCTCATTGCTGAAGATGCCAAATCCAGAGACAGCTGTCTATGGACGGTTCAATATCAAAGGAGCAATCACGCAGGGACGTGATATCAGAGCGCTGATCGAACAGGGGAAAGTCAGTGGTTGGGATGATCCATCTTTAGTCACGTTAAGAGCTCTGAAGAGAAGAGGGATAGTCAAGGATACTTATTATGAACTTGCTGTCAGAGCAGGCATGTCAAAGCAGCAGACAAATATTGACTGGACATTGATATCTACAATAAACAGGAAGTTTCTCGACGAGAGTGTGGACAGATATTATTTCCTTAAAGATCCTGTCGAGATAACTGTTGAGAATGCGCCGGCAATCACTTCGACTCTGGACCTGCATCCGACACACAGAAAGGGCGGAAGGACACTCAAATCAGATGGAAAATTCCTTGTTGATAAAGATGACCTGAAAAATTTAAAGGTAGGAGAGATGATGCGGTTGATGAACTGCCTTAACTTCATCAAAAAAGGAAAGGACAAATATGTCTATGATTCGCAGACGCATGATGATTTCAAGAAGAAGAACGGGAAGTCAATCATACACTGGCTTCCTGCTGATGAAAACAATATGAAAATCAGCATACGGATGCCTGACAACAGTTTTACAGAAGGTCTTGCAGAATCAAATATCAAAAAAATAAAGCAGGGAGACATCATACAGTTCGAGAGATACGCGTTTGTCAGATTGGACAACAAGAAAGACTGGACATTCTGGTTCACACACAAATAAATTTTTTTATCGTCGACCACAAGATTTATATACTAGCGCAAAAGTCTAAATAACATAATCAGGGGGTGAAACTATGAGTTTGATAGTAAAAGCAAAAGTTAAAGATTATGCCAAGGGCATGAATGTTGCTTCAGATTTCAATGATAAATTGAATGAGAAAGTAGAACAGTTAATAAAAGAGGCAGTGGAGAGAGCAAAAGCTAATAAGCGAAGCACAGTGATGGGAAAGGATCTATAAGAATTCTATTTCTTCTTTTTCTTTGTTTTTGTTGGTTTCTTAATTGAAACTTTCTTTGGTTTTTTAGCTGGTGTCTGTTTTTTCACAGCTTTCTTAACAGGCCTCTTCATTCTTGCAGAAGCTTTCTTTTGCTGGATCATGTTTCCAGAGACAGCGTCAAGCCTTTCGCGCATTGCCTTGATCTCCTGCATCTCCTCGCGCAACAGCTTCTCCTCTTCCTCGAATTTCGCGCTGATCTTGTCAAGCTTTCTGCCTGATGTCTTCTCTCGTGCAAGAGCGCTCTGCTCATCGACAATCATCTTCTCAATAGACTGCCTGAGCCGCTGCACACTTTTCTTCAGCTGGTCTATCTGTTTTATCTTTTCGTCAAGAAGTCCTATCTTTGAATCGTCAACCCTCTCTTTTTCCAGGATCTTCTTCAGCAGTGTCAGCTGAGATACATCATTCTCAGACAGCCTGCTCAGGATCTGCCTGTTGAAGCTGACTTCATTCTCGAGGAATTCCTCGATCTCGAGCATGCGTTTTATCTGCGATTCAATATATTCAGAAGATTTCGGCGCTTTAGGTGTCACACGCTCGACTTTCTTGAGCTCTGTCATGCTCTCTACATTCCTTAGCTTGTCGATCTTCTCTAGAAATTTAGAGCGGTACTCGTGAGCCTTCTTCAGTTTGTGCATCAGTGCGTGTTTTGCAACTAGCTGCAGGAATCTCCTGCTGCGTCTAGGCTTAAGCTCAAGAGTAACATACTCATCGTCAACCATTTTTAGAATAGGAAGTGTTTTTTCCTCGGCTTTAGTTTTGGAATCTCTGTGCTTCCTCCAAATCTGGATGGCCCTGATGATGGCGGACCTGGCGGAGGCGGCAGAGGCGCTCCTGTTGCTGGTGCTATCGGACCAGGCATTACTGGAGGCGGAATATTCATCATTGATTCTGTTCCGCTGGAGATTCCTTCGATCTTATCCGAGATCAGATTAAGCTTTGCACGGAACTCTTCCTGCGCACGGGCAAGCACCTGTGCAGTGTCTGTGATCTGGCTTAGTTTTTCTTCAACAATCTCGTTGATAGCAACTAATCCCTGCGCGATTTTCCGGTTCTGCTCATCCATGCTGTCCAGACGCGCAAAAATTGGATCAATCTTTTTTGAGATGATCTCTGCTTCCTTGTCTTCTTCCCGTAGTTCAGCTGCTGCAGATTCAAAGATCTCAATCATTGCATCGATCCTTTCTGTAAGATCCTCTAACCGGTCCTGCAGTTCTGAAACATCTCCCCCTTTTCCTTCTTTCATAGCCTTCAGTTCTTGTTTTAGTTTACGTACATCACGCTGAGAAACAATTTGATAACCCTCTTCTTTAGCCATTTCGAACTACCTCTTTTTTAAATAAATGATATAATTCTCATATATAAAGGTTTCTGTGAGATTCCCCTATATGGAAACATATGAAAACGCATAATTTTTATACTGGATGCTCAAATTATGCTTGTATGGTGGATATTGATCTGAATAAAGTGAAGAAACAGCCAGAGAAAAAGTTCAGGGCTGGGCCGATCGCAGTAGCAATATGGCGGAACACCACAAATGACGGCATGAGATCCTTCTATTCAATCACTTTTGAGAAACGGTTCAAGGACAAGGAAAAAGAACAGTGGAAGAGCACAAACACATTGGGTAAGAACGATATCCCGAAAGCAATGGTCGCGCTACAGGAAGCCTACAAGTATCTTGTCCTTCACAAGAATGCACAGGAGATCATTGAAGAGGCAGTCGGAGAGGAAATCGAGCTGCCGCAGGAGAGTTATTTTGAAGAGGAGTTCTCACAGGAACTGGAAGAAGACAACGAATTCGAAGATGAGGATAATTCTGAAGAAGAATGAAATATCGAGTGATACAGTGCCCTAATTGCGGAAACCTGCAGTCAACAAGTTCTACAACAACTTTCAAGTGTTTCAGGTGCAATAAAAGCAAGACCATCAATCCAAAATCAAAGCTGGGTTTTGGTGTTAAAATCCTGGCTGCATTCGACGACAGTGCAAAAGCAGCGCTCTTTATCCAGGAATACACTAAAAGATTGTTCGAGAAGTCTAAATAGTGAGTGTTCTTGTTATTGTCTTTCTGAAATTAGTATATTTGTCAAGGAAAGTCACTTTTACTGTGAATGTTCCAGGGCCAAGCACGCCGATAGGCAGTGTCAAAGCATCCAAAGAATCAGAAGGGGTCTTGATCACAGTGCTGAGGAATCTCCTGTTCGAGTTTATCTCTGGGACTTCTATGGTGACCTCAGGATATATGTTCCCTCCCCGGTTTGAGAAACCTGAGACTTTCTGGGCGTACAGATATGTTGTCTTTTCTGGACTTGTCTCTCCGATCTGAAGCTTTTTGTTAGCGTCAAATATTGCAAAGGCAACACCTTCCTCAAAAATATCCTGACCTTCTATTGTCTGACAGCTAGTAAGAAGAAGCAAAAAAATCAAAAAAATAGAGCTAACCAGTAATATGCTGTTCGTTGACGATCTTTCCTGTCTCATCCTTTACAACCATGTATATCTCTTTCTGGCCTTCATTGAAGTAATATTCCATGCTCATTGGCATGGCGCCTTCGACAGCACCGCCGTCAACCTCGTAGGTGACGTGACAGAACCTGCCGCCTTTGTAATCAACAATCCCCTGGATCTTCCAGTTGGCTTTTTCTCCCTGCGCTCCTGCAAAATCCCAGGAAGCCCCTTCAGGGCACCAGTCTGAAGCTTTTCCTTCAGTATAGGTCACTTTACCTTCTGATGTCTCGATCTCTGCTCCTGTCGCTGTCTTGTCAACAGTCACAGGACCTTCTGGTGTTGTGTACACCTGTTTTGGTCCGCACGCAGTCATCATTACCAGTAGTGCAACCAAAAATGAAATTAAAAGAATCTTTTTCATGATGTTTCCCCCCAATAATTTACATTAACATCGGTCCGCCGCCCATTGCGATCATTGTGATGATGCCGACTATCAGGCCGATTACTACTCCCAATATTGACATGAAGATAAGTATGGCGATCGCCGAGAGGAACCCAGCAAGGATCTCCTCTGATCTTCTCTTAAGCTTGCCTGCAAAGAAGAACTTGTACATCAAGGCCATCAATACCAGGAATAAAACTATCCAAGCCAGTAACATGACAACAACTCTAGGCACAGGACCTAGTAGCCCCCCTAGAAATGAGAAGGCAAGTGATACTGCAAATATGATAAGCGCTACAAAGAATGATTTCTTCAGGCTCTTGAAATTCTTCAGCTTCAAGATTGACTCTGTTATCAGAGATACAATGTAAATTATGAATGTATTGACAATCAGAAATAAGATTGCTGATATAAGCACGATAAGAAGTGCCCCTCCTGTGTAAAAAAATGCCATTTTTCTTTTCAACCCCCGATATTTATATTGCAATAGCACCGAATCCCAGGGATGCTGCTACAAGCCCCAGGATGTATCCTACTATGATGCCAATGAAAAAGATCAGTGCGAAAATTATCAGTGTTGTGATGACACTTGTCAATAATTCTCTTCCAGTGCTCTTCATTGCGCCTGCATAGAAGAATTTGTACATCAAACCTAATGCTACTACTATTGCGACAATTATGTTTACAAGGTTAAGTATGTATGCAAGGTTCGCTGTGCCGACCATTGTTATTATCAGCACGAACACCAGGTTGATGACAACCTCGATTATCGATACGATAAAAGCCTTTTTCAGGTTGCATACCTTAAGATTTAGGATCATGTCTGAGAAATATGTGATAAGCCATATTACGAAAGCGTTCACAAATGTAAATAGAACTGCTGAAATCAAGATGATGATTATTGCTCCACCAAGTGGACTAAGTGCCATTTTTGTTTACCTCCATAAATGAAAATAAAAAAAATTATCGCTTGTAAGCGATATTTTGTGCCCATTTTCCAATGACTGGAACATGGAATCTCTGTCCTTTGTAAGCCTTTACTGCGTATACTATCGCAATAACAACGAACGCAATCCATAGCAATGGAACCAGTGCGAACAATATTAGGCCTACGCCAACAAACAATGTTGCGCCAGCAATGATATTCCACAATATCAAGATAACTGCAAAAGCAATGTTGTAGAAAAGTCCCTGGAATGCATGGAATTTCATATCCTTATCTTTCCTTTCGATTATTGCCATTATCAGCGCAATTATCCCGATAGGATAACCCAATGCTGCTAATATTTTTTGTGTATCATCCATTTAACACTTCACCTCCAAATTAGATTATTGAACTTCCTTGTATGCCTGGTATGTTGATAGGAATATAATTATGATGTGTATGATCAATATGATTGGCCAGGCGATTATCGCTCCCACACCAAGTGTCATCACAGTGAGGACGCTTGCTATCACGATCTCTATGATCACAAGTATCCAGTAACCGATTAAATATGATACTCCGCGCACAATCTTTCCGTTGTAGATGTGTCCGATTCCCAGTATAAAGAAGAGACCAAAGATGAATTCAAGCAGTGCTGCAATCTTAGGATTCTTTTTTTTCCCAGCTGCGACAACAATAGGTCTTGCTTTTGCAACTGCTGTCTTTCTTGTCTTCTTTTTTGAAGGTCTTGCTGTTTTTCTTTTTGCAGGCCTTCTTTTTGCAGTCT
>JAHWHI010000009.1 GCA_019323355.1 Candidatus Woesearchaeota archaeon
AGCTTGCATACAGAAAAAAGATCAAGATCATCAAGTCTGATTTGTTCTCAAATATAAAAGGGGTATTTGACACCATTGTCTTCAATCCGCCTTATCTTCCAGAAGACGAGCGGGAACCAGGAGGATGGCTCAAGAAAGCAACAACAGGCGGAAAAAAAGGATGGGAGACCATAGAGAACTTCCTGAACAATCTCGCAGAATTTTTGGATTCAAAAGGAAAGACCCTTCTTCTTTTCAGCAGCCTGACAAACAAGGAGAAAATCGACCAGCTGATACAGGATCGTCTTTTTGATTACAAGAAATTGTCACAGAAAAAACTCTCGTTCGAGACATTATACGTATATGAGATAACAAAATCTACTGTGCTCAAGGATCTTGAAAAGAAGAAGATAACAAACGTAAGAAAATTTGCGCACGGCCATCGGGGGATAGTCTACCAGGCAATGATGGGAAAAAAGAAGATTGCAATAAAAGTGCAGAAAGACAAGAAAGGGCCGGACAGGATCCGGAACGAGGTCTACTGGCTGAAAGAGCTCAACAAGAAGAATATCGCTCCAAAATTCATCTTCACTGACAGGACTTACTTTGTAATGGAATTTGTAGAAGGGCAGATGATCTGGGATTTTATTGCTGCAAATGATAAGACAGCGATAAAAAAGATAATAAAGAATGTCTTTGACCAGTGTTCGGCAATGGACCAGATCGGCGTTAACAAAGAAGAGATGCATCATCCGATCAAGCATCTTCTGATTGTCGGCGACCGTGTCATCATGATTGATTTTGAACGGTGCAGGAGGACAAAAGATCCGAAAAACGTGACTCAGTTCGCGCAGTTCATAACATCGACTTCTTTCCTTGTGGCATTGATGGGCAAAGGTTTTACAATAAACCAGGACAAGATAAGACGGTTAGCCAAGATATACAAGAGCAACATGTGCACTAGAAATCTAGATAAAATTATAAAAGAAGTAAAATAAGAAAATCTATTTCCGTTTCTTCTTGCTTTTCTCTAACTCTTTCT
This sequence comes from Candidatus Woesearchaeota archaeon, assembly GCA_019323355.1. Lineage (GTDB taxonomy): Archaea > Nanobdellota > Nanobdellia > Woesearchaeales > WJKV01 > JAGLWF01. The sequence goes on from JAHWHI010000009.1 coordinate 1,022, forward strand.
CGAGTTTCAGCTCGTCCAGAAGCTCTTTGTATCTGTTTCGGATTGTGACTTCTGTCACACGCGCGACATCTGCAACTTCTCTCTGTGTCCGCTTCTCTCCGTGTATCAATGCTGATACATAAAGAGCAGCTGCTGCAATTCCAGTCGGCCCTCGTCCAGATGTAAGTCCTGCCCTGTGTGCAAGCTCAAGGATCTCGACTGCACGCGACTGCGACTTCGCAGACAATTCAAGAGATGACGCAAACCGCGGGATATAATCCGCAGGATTTGACGGAAGTATCTTTACATTCAGTTCTCTTGTGACAAACCTGTATGTTCTTCCGATCTCTTTCCTTTCAATTCCAGAAGCTTCTGAGAGTTCATCCAAAGTACGTGGAACATCGTGACGCCTGCACGCTGCGTAAAGTGCTCCAGCGACAACAGATTCCATGCTTCGGCCTCGCACTAAACCACGCTGTACAGCCAAAGTATAGATCCGCGCAGACTCTTCTTCAACAGATTTAGGTAATTTTAGATAAGAACTTACTCTTTTCAGTTCAGCAAGTGCGAGCTTCAGGTTTCTCTCGATTGCAGTTGAGATTCTGTACTGCCATTTTCTCAGCCTGAAAAATTTATCTCTGTCTTTCTTGCTTTTCAGTTCGTATAAGTCTCCTGTCCGTCCGACTTCAGTCCCAAGACCTTGGTCATGCTTTGTGAAAGTCATAGGAGCTCCAGCTCTTCTTCCAGAAGATTCTGATCCATCCTCAAAATCACGCCATTCCTGGTCAAAGTCAACTATCTTTTCTTCAACAACCAAACCGCACGCTCGGCATATGATCTCTCCTTTATCGCGGTTGTAGAACAAATTGATTCCCCCACATTCAGGACATTTCTTGATTAATGATTCCATTATACTTTCCCCCTTATTATGTTAAAACAATAAAGTCCCCCAATTTGACATTAGTGTATAGCTACACAATATTTATATATTCTTATCGTAGCTACTATATAAACCTTTCTGTTAAATTAATTACAAAACACGCTGAAATCCCCTTATTTAAGAGGAATAGCCTATATAAATGATTCTATATCTTTTTAAGAAAGCCTTATAACTTTTTCCTCAGAAAATTTATAAACAGAAAATCAAAAGATTTTTAATCCTAGATGCAATCTAGAATCCAAAATGGAAAAATTGGTGATAATTGGTTCTGGCTGTGCCGGGTGGACAGCTGCTATTTATGCTGCGCGTGCTGGTCTGAAACCTACATTGATCACTGGACAGGATATCGGCGGCCAGATCGCATGGACAACTCTTGTTGAAAATTATCCTGGTTTTCCAGATGGGATCATGGGTCCTGATCTTAGCGAGAACATGAAAAAGCAGGCTAAGAAATTCGGGACAAAGATTCTCATTGATATTGTTTCAGATTTCAAGATAGGAAAGAATTCTTTTGAGATCAAGATGGGCAAGAAGAAGATAACAGCGAAATGCGTCATAATATCAACCGGCGCCTCCCCAAGGATGCTTGGCTTGCCGTCAGAAAAAAAATATCTTGGCAAAGGTGTTTCCACCTGCGCGACATGTGATGCGTATTTTTTCAAGAATAAAGATGTCTGCATTATTGGCGGAGGTGACAGCGCATGTACAGAAGCCCTGGAACTGACAAAGTTCGCAAAAAAAGTTTATCTGATACATAGAAGAGACGAACTAAAGGCCAGCAGGATAATGCAGGAGCGTGTGAAAAAGAACAAGAAAATAAAAATAGTGTGGAACACAGAGGTCAAAGAGATACTTGGCACTGCAAAAGGCGTCAACGCAGTAAAATTATACAACAACAAGACAAAAAAGACAACAAAGATGAAAATCAACGGAGTGTTTTTGGCGATCGGCCACATCCCGAACACAAAACTTTTCGAAGGAAAAGTCCGGATGGATCGTGGTTATATTGTTACAGACAAGTTTATGAAGACAAATGTGAATGGATTATATGCTGCAGGAGATGTCCAAGATTTTGTCTGGCGGCAGGCTGTTACTGCTGCTGGATCCGGATGCATCGCAGCGATAGAGGCAATAAAATATTTAGGTGATAATAAATGACACAACAACATAAGAACCAAAGAGTAGGAATTTTCGTTGATGTCCAGAACATGTATTATTCTGCAAAGAACCTGCATAACGCAAAGGTCAACTTCCAGGAGATCATGAAGAAGGCAACAGCCGGACGACAGCTGATACGCGCAATCTGCTATGTTGTGAAAGCAGAAGAAGTAGGAGAGTCCAGTTTTTTCGATGCGCTCGAGAAATTAGGCTTCGAGATCAGGGCAAAGGATCTGCAGGTCTTCTATGGTGGCGCGAAAAAAGGTGACTGGGATGTAGGCATTGCAATGGATATCATACGCCTGGCTTCAAAACTGGACGTGGTTGTGCTGGTTTCAGGAGACGGCGATTTCATGGAACTGCTCGAGCATGCTGAAGCGCTTGGGTGCCGTACAGAAGTCCTGGCTTTTGGAAAAGCAGCATCTTCAAAGCTGAAGAGCACTGCCCACGAGTTCTTTGACATGGACGGCGATAGGAAATTTTTATTAAAGGGAAGCAGGCATCCGCCAAAAATGAAAAAATGAACACTCTTGTAATTAATTTCAAAACATACAAGCAAGGGACAGGCAAGGTAGCGTTAGTGCTCGCAAAAAAAATAGAAAACATTGCAAAAAAATTTGATTCTGAGGTCATACTTTGCGTGCAGCCTACTGATATACAGATGATTGCAAAAACAGTGACACTTCCTGTTTTTTGTCAGCATATGGATGCGATAACCTACGGCAAGAATACAGGGCGTATTCTTCCAGAAGCGATAAAAGAGGCAGGAGCTTCAGGAGTGCTGGTAAACCACTCAGAATGCCCTCTTGACCCTGAAGAGATTGAAGATACAGTCATAGTTGCGAAAAAATTAAAACTGAAGACAATAGTCTGCTGCCAGGAAATAGAGGAGATCGAACAGATAATAGATACAAAACCCACATTTATCGCGATCGAACCTCCAGAATTGATAGGCAGAGAGACAAGTGTTTCAGAGGAAAATCCAGAACTGATAGACGCAGCTGTACATAAGGTTGGGAAAAATCTTCTTGTCGGAGCAGGAATAAAGAATAAAGAAGATGTACAGATTGCAAAAGAGGCAGGCGCAGCTGGTGTTCTGGTAGCTTCTCATATTGTTCAGTCAAAGGCTCCAGAAAAAGTCATCAAGGAACTTCTAGAAGGAATGTTTTGAATGGGACGGCGGGGATTTGAACCCCGGACACCTACGTCTTCAGCGTAGTGCTCTCCCAGGCTGAGCTACCGCCCCGGGATAAAAATAGAAACTAAGAATTGATTTATAACACTTTCGGTATGTCTAAGCGCCTGCTTCTGCAGACCCTAAGACTTCAAGTTTTCCGAATTTACCAGTTGTAAGCTGCAATTCGCCCTGGTACTCGTTCACATAACCGTTTGTAATCTTGACTTTGTCACCAACATTAACCTGATCGATCTGGTCATTCCACAAAGTCAGTTTGATCTCTCCGGTTTCGTCTTTTGCTTGACAGTTGCAGACTTTTCCAATTGCACCAAACTTTGTAAACTCTTTAACTTCGCCTTTCTCAGTGATTTCCACTTCGATTTCAATTTTTCCTTGTTTTGCTTGTAGTTCATTTACTTTCATATTAATCACAACTATGAATTTTCTTTAGGTTCTATATAAAAGTTTTGGATTCATATACGATTTATTTACAAATTATGTGTAAATCTCGCCTATTTTGATATTTAACCCAAGGATAGAATCAGTTTCTCCTGTGTGCAGTTTATCTGTTATTTCACCGTCGACAATTATCTGGCAGAAGGGATAATTTTCTGTGTTGACATTGATCAGTGTGACTCTGTATAATCTTCCATTGTTTTTGTAATCCATTGATTCGAGCTCATTCAGCTGGAAAACATCATTGTTTACTGCGAATTTTACAGATTCATGGGGTTGTTCAACCACAGCAGCGCCTAATAATCTGGCAGCATCATTCTCATCAACAGAATTTATTGTAAACAGAAGATAGACAAAGCTAGAGACCATGACAACAAGAAGGACCGCAGTAAAAAATTTCTCTAACGTATTCATTTTAGGTCTTTGAATTCTATTGTTCCATTGATAAGGTCAGTGATGATCTTTTTCACATCATTTATCTTTATTCTCACTTGATCTTGGGAGTCTCGTTCTCTTAATGTAACATCATTGTTCTTCATAGAGTCAAAATCTATTGTTATTCCGTACGGGATGCCTCTCCAGTCTGCCCTTGCATATCTTCTTCCTATTGATCCTCCTTTGTCATAAGTCACGACAAAATCCTGGATAAGTTCATTGTAGATACTTTTTGCAATATCCGGCAGTTTCTCTTTATTGACCAGAGGATAGATCCCAGCCTTTATCGGAGCCAGTTTAGGCGGAAGCCTTAGGCATTTCCTCTGTTCATCTGTTGGATCATAGAAAATATCAAGCAAAGTAAAAGTCGGTCTGTCAGAACCGAATGCGATCTCTAATATGTGCGGCACCAGCCGTTCTTTTTTCTCTTCATCATAAGCCTCGAGTTTTTCACCGCTGAATTTCGAGTGCTGTTTCAGGTCATAATCTGTCCTGTCGTGCACACCGCACACTTCTGTCCATCCAAAGGATTCTAGTTTTACTTCAACATCCCAGGCGTCGTCTGCATAGAATGCAAGCTCGTTCGGATCATGCTGCCTGAACCTCACTTTTTCTTTTGGGATTCCCATCTCTACAAATAACTGGTATGCGACATTCAATGTCCACGCATAGGCCTGGTTCTTCAGGACCTTTCTGCTCATCGCATCCTTAAGCTTTATCATTTTGACTGGAGCTTTTTCTGTCTGTTCGTCAAAAGTCCATAACGGAAGCTCTGCGTTCTCTACGTCCTTGAACCGATCAAAATTATTTTTTTCATGGCCGAATATGAACAACTGCCCTTCTGCCTGTGTGAATTCCCTCTGCCTTAACAAGTGCTGTCTTGGACTTATCTCATTCCTGTAGGCTTTTCCTATCTGGAAGACACCAAACGGCAATTTTCTTCTGAAGAATTCATCCAATCTTTTGAACGGAAGATAAGTTGTTGTCGCTGTCTCTGGCCTGTTGAATACCTCTGTGCTGACACCGACTTTTGTCTTCATCATCATATTGTGTTTTATTATCTCTTTTTTGAAAGAGGATTTACAAGAAGGACATTTGATATTGTGCTTATCGATGAGTTCCAGCAGTTCTTCATCTTTCAGTCCGCCGACTTTCACATCGCCTGCGAACTCTTCGATCAGAGTATCAACCCTGAAACCATTGTCGCATTTTGAACACTGGATCATTGGATCTGTGAAACCAGAGAGATGTCCAGAAGCCTCCCAGACTTTTGCAGGCATAATTGTTGGACATTCAACTTCCCAGAAATTGTTTTTTATGAAGACATGTCTTATCGCATTCTCCACATTGTTCTTCAATAATTTGCCCAACGGACCGTAATCATAGAAGCCAGCTAAACCGCCGTATATCTCAGGCGCAGGCCCCCACACAAATCCAGTCTCAGCTAGATAACGTATCAGTTCTTTAGTATAGTCATTCTCAGCCATGATAGTTACAGAAGCAAAGTGCTATTTAAATATTTATCTCTCTAACCACTCTATCTCTTCAGGATCCAGATCAAGCTGTTCTGCGATAGCCTCCCCTTTGTTGTTCTTGAATATCGGTTTGAGGAACATGACTTCTTCAAAAGCGCGTTTTGTAGAGGTATGCGTGTGTTGTGCTAATTTTGCTGCGATCGCTTTTCTTTTTGCTAATTTCTGTTTTGCGATCCACATTTTCAAGATTCTTGAGGAACGTTTGTACTCTATCATCTTTGGATTCTTCTTGTCCTTTGCAGCTGCGACTCCAGCTGATAGCAATGCATCGACATAGACCAAGAATCTCCAGTGCTGCCATCTTCTTATCCTTCCTCTGTAGACATCAGCCTTGCTCACAGCATCAAAAGCCCTTGCCAGCGAATCACCAGAATATTCGCTCGGCAGATTCTCTTCGACCCAGAGCATGACTTCATCCAGATTATCATCAATATTCTTGAAAGCGCCTTCTGCAACTTTGATATCAGAGCCTTTGAAGACTTTTATCAGGGCGTTCTGCAGAGAATCTTTCTTGTCCCTGTCAGAAACAGCCATGATATTATCTTTCTCTAGACTTTTCGTGTTCCTGCATAATGTCTCCAAGTCTGTCAAAGCACCTCTTAAATCCCCGTCAGCCTTGTACGCCAGTCTCTTTAAAGCATCCTCATCATATTTTACATTTTCTGCATCGCATATCTTCTTCATTATATTGAACATTGTTGTAGCGTCCAGCCTTTCAAATTCTACTAAAGTGCATACTTTTCTCAATGCTTTCAGTTTATCTATATAGGCATCATTGGCAGTAAGTATGATCGGAAACTTGCTCTCTTTTATCAAAGGAACAACAGCTGCGATCCCTCCTCTGTCATCCCTTCCAGAGAGGCCGTCAACTTCATCCAGAAGAAGAAGTTTTGGTTTTGCGAACAATGACTGCTGTTTCAATGACTGTCCGACAACAGCGTTTATCGCATCCTTGTTTCTTTTATCAGAGGCATTCACTTCCAGAAGTTCCATATCTAATTCAGAAGCAGCTGCAACTGCACTGCACGTCTTCCCAGAACCAGAAGGGCCGTATAAAAGAATAGCTTTCTTTTTCTGCTTCTTGAAATTTGCTATAAAATCTTTTATAGCTTTGACTGCCTTTTCCTGGCCAGATATCTCTGAGAATGCTCTAGGCTGATATTTCCTTACCCACGGTTCCATGATCTTAATAATTTACAGTTCAATATATATTAGTTACGATTAATCAAAAGTTTTATATACATTGTTCCCAAATAAGCAGATATGGCAAAATGGCAGTGCACTGTGTGCGGCTATATATATGACGGCGACCTGCCGCCGAACAAATGCCCGCAATGCAGTGTTCCAGGATCAAAATTTGTAAAACTTGATGTTAAAGATAGACTAACTTACTAAAGAGGTGAAAAGATGGCAACAATCACACACGAGAGATGGAAATGCATTGGCTGCGGCGCATGCGCATCAGTATGTTCCAAGCACTGGTCAATGTCAGGCGGAAAGTCAAAATTAAAAGGCGCGAAATACGAAAAGACTGCCAAAGGAGAATTCGGAAAACTTTCCCTTCCTGACGCTGGTTGCTGCAAGGAAGCAGCTGCAAGCTGTCCTGTCAAATGCATCCACGTGAAATAAGGAGCTAAAAAATGGAAGAAAAGAATCATATAGAGAAACCAAAAAAAGAAGGGAAGATAACACGCGACATGAGAATCCAGGAAGTTGTGATGTCACATCCAGAGACAGCACCTGTCTTTATGGAGCACGGCATGCACTGCCTTGGATGCCAGATCGCAATGTTTGAAAGCATTGAACAGGGCGCGCGTGCGCACGGAATTGATGTTGACAAATTAATGGAAGCTTTGAACAAAGCAGTTGAAGAACATGGCGGCTAAAAAGAAAAACACAAAGGGGAACACGAAAATGGCAAAAAAAGAAACACAAACAAAGATCTCAAAAGACGAACAGATAGGAATACATAAAGGCGCTCTATCAACACTTGCAAAAGAGAGGGCAGAGCTTGCGCGATTATTGTCAGTTGTCGAGCAGCTGATGAAGATGCACATCTCTGCACTGAAAGAACTAGGTGTTGATCTGGAGAAGATTGCAAAACAAGCGCAGAAAGCGCCAAAAAGCAACGGCAAGATCGAAGACATGATCTGAAAATGTTCCTCAGAAAAGACGAGATAAAACAACTAAACAAGACTCTGGAAGAGAGTTATAATCTTCCTTCTTTTTTTTCTAAGAAAGACGCGATTGAGAAGAAAAACAACATAATATACAAGAACCGCGAACCATTGTTCTTTGAATACGAAGGAAGGATAGTTCCAACACTCAAGTTCATTCTAAAACTCCAGGGAGAGAACAAGAACTTCCTGAAAAAGATTGTTGTCGACATGCCAGCTGTGCCGTTCATGGCAAAAGGCGCTGATGTCATGCGTCCAGGCATTGTCGAGTTCGATGACAACATCAAAGAGAATGAAATTATTGTAATTGTCGACCAGAACAACAAGAAAGCATTAGCAATAGGCATCTCCACTCTATCTTCTGAAGGCCTGAAAGAAACTGACAAAGGAAAAGTCATCAAGAACATCCATTATGTCGGAGATGAGATTTGGAAAGCACAATTTTAAAATGGCAGACATATTCTTCCCAAACCAGTACAAGAAAGCTCTTCTGAATAAAACAAAGAATACCACAATACGCGTTGGAAAGGAAGTAGGAAAATACAAAGCTGGAAAAACATATTCTGCAAAATCCTATGCAGGCAGAGAGTGGGGCATCAAAATAAAAATTCTCAATATATCCAAAACAACAGTAGACAAACTATCTGATTTCGGCCTTCAAAAAAGAAACATAGAAAGAGTCAAGAAAGAAAAAGGAATAACCTCTAACACAAAAGTGGAAGTTATTAAATTTAAAGTTCTAGATTAAGCCGCCTTCTCTCGTGGCTCTGCTTCTATACTAGCATACAAAGCTAACGCGTCATCAACAGAATTAACATTGACTTTTTTGAACTGATTCTCAATATTCCATTTAAAATGGATTTCATGTTCATTCACAATCCTTTCAACTCCATGAAGGATCTCATTTCGTGTTGCCCATTGAAAAAAGTCTTCTTTTGCATCTCGATACATGGTAATATTATATTTTCCTTCTATTCCAAATCCAAAATCCTTTATTTCAAAACCATTAACAACTGCTACAGGTCGGACTCCATAACCGAATATTCTGCTATCTCTAAGAATGAGGATATCTCCTTTTTCAAATCGATGATAAGGATTTCTGTCATACCAGTCTCCAAGCCTTGTTCCTAGTAAAACAAATCCTGGGACAAAATGACTTACAATTTTTCCTTTAGTTTCAGATTCCATATCAATATATATATGAAAGCTACTTAAAAAGCTTATTGAGGTTTATAACTGCTCAACAAAAACCTTATATATTCAATCCAAATCAGCTTCTTCATGACAACACAATATAATGTTCCAGTAAAAGTTCTAGATAAAGAAAGGGAGTACATGATAGAACATTCTTTAAGAGGATATAAAGTTTTTACAGACGGAAGCGGAAATCTAAAAGATACCTGCTTCTCAAGGGAAAGAGTTCCATATGTTGGGGAGATCATTGTTGTCAAAACATTAAAAGAAGAGGCTGCGCAGACAGCTCACGAAGTTCTAAGCGGAATAGAAGGTTTAGTAGTCCTGCCGATCACAGAATGTGACTGGGACGAGGATAAAGCAAGAGTTGCACAAGCAATAAATACTTCTAAAACATAATTGCATAAAATGATTCAGACCAACTGGTACGTTCTCACAGGAGGACCTTCTTCTGGCAAATCAAAGACACTTGAATATATTGCTTTTCTTGGACATTTCATAGTTCCAGAAGCATCTCGTATCCTTATCGACAACAATCTAAGCAAGGGAAAATCAGTTGAAGAGACAAGAGCAGACGAAGCAGAATTTCAAAGGATAGGCCTTCAGATGCAGATTGAGGTAGAAGATAGGATCCCAGAAGACAGGCTGACTTTTTTCGAGCGGGGGATCCCTGATTGCATCGCATACTACGAAGTTTGCGGGATAGATACAGCTCCAGTACTAGAAGCTTCAAAATTAAGAAGATACAAGAGGATATTCTATTTCGAACCACTTCCTTTCGAACGCGATTATGCAAGAACAGAGGGAGAAGAGACTGTGCTTAAACTGAATAAGTCGCTTTATGATTCTTACGCAGATTTGGGCTATGAAGTTATACGTGTGCCTGTTTTGCCTATCGACAAAAGAGCCTGGTTTGTCTTGGATCGGTTATGATCATTCTACAAAAACATAACGCATGCGATATTTTGGAGGTTTTCCCATTCTCACATCTCTTGGCCGGCGCATATCCTGCCTATACCGTCTGGCTTTTCCTTCCCTAGCAAGATGTCTCCATGCAGCCATCCCTCCAGGATGCATCGATCTTTCGTTCGAGTTCAATGGAAAGCCAAAAAATATTTGTGACAATGCGTTCATCAGAACCAACCGTCTGATCGCAAGCCCTCTTTCTCGAAACTCTTCCTCAGTCTCAGTAAATCCAACAAAAGGCTTGTTCTTGAAAAAATCCATTTCTGGTTCAAGAGAATATCTAAGTTCCCCATTTCCTACGACTATATCGTCATTCACCACATACACATAAACAAGCTCTTCAATATTGGGAGGTTCTTTCTCCAAACTA
>JAHWHI010000048.1 GCA_019323355.1 Candidatus Woesearchaeota archaeon
AAATAATAATTTCTGGATGCATACCAAAACACCTTGTTGAACCAATAAGAGCGCTTGTTCCAGAAGCATCTCTTGTAAACACACACAATATCGGCAAGATAGTCTCTGTTGTGGAAGAGACAATACACGAAAATCCAATATCCATCCTTACAAGCAACAAAAAACCAAAGATAAACCTTCCACGCATCAGAAAAAACCCTGTAGTGGGAATAGTGCAGATTGCGACAGGGTGCATAGGAAGATGCGCCTACTGCTCTGTAAAACAGATCAAAGGAGACCTGATATCTTACCCTATTGAAGCAATAATAGATGAAGTAAGGCAGTGCGTGCGCGACAGATGCAAGGAGATATGGATAACTGCACAAGACACAGGATGCTATGGAGTCGACATTGGAACAAATATTACAGAGCTACTGAAAAAAGTAGTTGAGATACCAGGAGAGTTCAAGATAAGACTTGGGATGGCAAATCCGCAGAGTGTGCTGCAGAACCTAGAGGAATTAATAAAAGTCTTCAAGCACGAAAAAATGTTTAAATTTTTGCATGTGCCTGTGCAGAGCGGAAATGACAAAGTCCTGAAATCAATGAACAGACCTTATGAAATCGCGGACTTCAAGCACGTTGTTGAGAGATTCCGGGAGGAAATTCCAGAGATAAGCATCTCAACAGACATGATAGTTGGGTTTCCAGGAGAGAGCGAGGAGCAGTTCAGGGATAGTTTAGTATTAATTGACCAGATAAAGCCAGATGTACTGAACATATCAAGATTTGTTGCAAGACCTGGAACAAGAGCAGAGAAAAGAGAGAACCAGATACCTGGAGGAGAGATAAAAGACAGGTCAAGAAAGATCAGCTCGCAGTTTGAGTGGACTGCCTTCAGCCAGAACAGGAAATGGAGAAACTGGGAAGGCGAGATATTAATCGATGAGCATGGAAAAGACGGGACATTTGTCGGCAGAAACCACGCATACAAGCCAGTCATAGTATCTGGTGATTTTGTTTTAGGACAGACAATCAAAGTCAAGATAACTGATACAACAAAGTTCGACTTAAGAGGAACTCCTGTATGAATGTAAAAGAGCTTATTGCAAAAATAAAAGAAAAAAAAGAGCTGAGCGCAGTAGAAGACAGGTTTGTGAGAGCAGAAATCATCAAATATTTCAAGCAAAATCCAAAAGCCCTGCAGGCTGTTTCTGAAGGAAGAACAAGATCTGAGGAATATAAACAAACAGTAAAAAATGTGCGGGCAGTACTGCGCAGAATTTATGGCATATTCCTGACAAAAGCAGCACAAGACAGGGAGAGATATCTTGAATCAGGAGATTATGAAAAAATATTAGAAACACACCTGTCAACCAAAGAAAGACTGCCCAGCTATCCTGTGATCTACGAGAAGATATTTGCAGTAACAGGAGAACCTGCAATTATTCTTGACTTAGGGTGCGGAATGAACCCCCTGAGTTACCCGTTCATGAAAACAGATGCAGAATATTATGCATCTGAACTAAATGAAACTGACTGTGATTTCCTTGACAAATGTTTCAAGAAAATGGGAATAAAAGGAAAAGCAACACCTCTTGATCTAGTTGAAGCTGCAAAAAACCCAGAACTGCTTAAAGTTTTTCCAAAAGCAGATGTCTGTTTTCTCTTTAAGGTTCTTGATGAAATTGAGAGGAAAAAAGGAAGAAAGACAAGCGAAGCTTTGATAAAAGCAATTGATGCTAAATGGCTTGTAATCAGCTTTTCAATGAAGACACTGCAGGGAGGGCCGATGAGAAAGCCTTACAGACGATGGCTTGAACAGATGCTTACAAGACTTGGTTATGAATTTGAGATGATCAAGGAAGGAAACGAAATATTCTATGTAGTAAAGAAAAGCTTATAAGGAAATAGATAAATAAAACAAGAAATAGAGGTGAATAATCATGGCTTGTGATCCTGTAAAAAAGAGGTTAAAAGATTTTGATGATTTTGAAATCAGAATTGCTACAATAACCGGTGCAGAGATGCACCCTACAAAAGATGAATACATACTGCTTCTTGATTTAGGCCCTGTAGAGAGAGACATACAGGTAGTTGCTGACCTGAAAAAAAGCTACAAAATAGAACAGCTCATAGGAAAACAGTGTGTTGTTATCTTGAACATCTGCTCTGAAACAATCGATAATGTAGAAAGCACTGCATTATTGCTTGTTACAATGCACAATGGAAAACCAAGACTGCTGAAACCAGACAAA
>JAHWHI010000049.1 GCA_019323355.1 Candidatus Woesearchaeota archaeon
CCTCCTGTCTTGACATTTGTCAAAATCCCGTAGGTCATTTTTCTTCTCCTGTCGTGCTTGACTTCTTCAATACGTCCTTTTGGATATGCCATTTGTTTCACCTCTTATATTCCTTTTATCAATAATGATCCTAATGGAGACAGTTTAAGATCAATCTTGCCTTTCTTGAGCCTTGTCTCGACAAGACCCATTACTTTAAGGCCTTCTGCCTTGAAGTTTCCATTGATATGGTATGATATCAAGGGCATGCTCATCTTTGTCCTTTGATGTATCTCATCCAGTGCAGTATATTCTTTTTCGCTGAGTATCTGCAATATATCTCTTTTCTTTGCTGTCAATAGTTTATAGTAAGAATACCCTAAGACTGGAAGCATGATCGCTTTGTTATCTTCTGTTGAGAAAGCCCGTATTCCATGGACAAATGCTGCTGCTGTTGCCGCGCACCTGACACTCGGGTCAGCAGTCGCGACATTTATCACAACTCTTTTCCTGTCTTCTCTTTTTATGATGCTTGAAATCTCTTTGAAAATATCTTCCCACTGAGCACCTACTTCTTCTATCTTGGTCAGGATGCCAAACTTGTCCAATTCTGTCTTTGCTTTTTCTGCGATTGGTTTTTTCTCTTTTGTTGACAGAAGTATAACACGCTCTGTTGGGATCTCTTTGATTCCTATGTATAAAGAATTAATGCTGTCGCCAACAGGAGCTATCACCACGTGTTTCATAGGTTTACAGGTTCAACTCATCGTATATAAAGTTATTGATTTGGGTATTAAAGAGGGGATTTAATTAACATTGTGATTAGATATGTTTAAATACTATTCTTCTATCTTTTTGCCTATAATATAATAGGTGAGATCTATGGCAAAAAAAGAAGCAACAAAGCAAAAGAAGGTAATTGTCTATTCGACTAAAACATGTCCATACTGTGTTATGGCAAAGGAGTTTCTGAAGCAGAACAAGATAAAGTTCACAGAGAAAGATGTATCTGCTGACAGCGCTGCTCTGAAAGAGATGCAGGAGAAGAGCGGACAGGGAGGAGTTCCTGTCATTGATATAAATGGAACAATCATTATTGGATTTGATCTTCCAAAACTTAAAAAAGAGCTTGGATTATAAGAGGTGATCTAGATGAATGACTTCAAAGACTATGGTCTTGTTTTTCTTAGGTTAGGAATCGGCTTCGCATTCCTATGGGCTGGAATACATAAACTGTTTATTGCAGGACCAGCAGCAGGATGGATGGCAGAGTTTTTCGCATCATGGCCATTCCTTCAGTGGGTGATGCCAACACCATTAGGTGTACTTGAACTATGTATTGGAATACTGCTGATCGTGGGACTGTTCACAAGGATTGTCGGAATCATTGCAACAATCTTACTGCTAGGATTCATTGTGACAGTATCTGCAGGTGTGACAGGCGGTTTCTCCAGTTATATGTGGCAGCCAGTCGCAATCCTTGGCGGTGCAATCTGCTTAGCTTTCACAGGAAGCACACCGATTAGTTTAGATGGATTGTTCTGGAGATAGGTTTTGTTTTTTATTTTTTAATTTCTTTATTTAACACTGTTAACATCAATCACAAGCTTTAAAAACACGTTCTTTTCCTTATTAGGCATGGCAAAGAAGCTTGTGCAGGGAAATGAAGCTATTGCTTTTGGAGCGATGAAGGCTGGGATGAAGTTCTATGCAGGGTATCCTATAACACCTGCGTCTGAAGTGATGCATACTCTTGCAAAAGAAAAAGAATTAGCTTTTATCCACGCTGAAGATGAGATAGCATCCATCCATATGTGCATTGGCGCGTCTCTTGGAGGTGCAAAGTCAATGACAGCGACTTCTGGACCTGGTTTCTCACTTATGCAGGAAGGTATTGGTTTAGGACATATGATTGAGGTGCCGATGGTAATTGTCAATTGCCAGAGGGTAGGTCCTAGCACTGGAATGCCGACTTTGGGTGCGCAGGGTGATGTGATGCAGTCAAGATGGGGATCGCACGGAGATTATTATCCAATAGTTTTCTATCCCAATTCTGTTGCAGAATCTTACAAATATACAATCGAAGCTTTCAATGCTGCTGAAGAATCTTTATCTCCTGTTATTGTTCTATCAGATACAAATATCTCCCACATCTATGAGACAGTTGATTTTGAAGAGATCGATAAAGACGTAAAGATTGTTGACAGGAAGTTGAAGCCGATTGGAAATGGGACCCGGCATTTTACAGGATTGACTCACAAAGGAGATTATCCAGCGACAAAAGAGACGCAAGTGCACCGTGATATGATCAAGAATATGAAGGAAAAGATAACTAAAGTTGCAGCAAAGTATGATTTTTACGAATATATCGAGAATAAATCGAGCGACACTCTGCTTATTGCTTATGGAATCACATCGCGTGTTATTCTCCCTTTGAAAGAAAAGTATGGAATATTCCGGCCGATACGTATGTTTCCTGTTCTTGAAAAAGAACTCAAGGATGCTGCGAAAAACTACAAGAACATTGTGGTTGTCGAGATGAATGACGGGCAGTATGCAGGAGAGGTAGAACGTGTATTGAAAAAAGATGTAAAGAAGATTGCTCAATTAGGCGGAACAGTCAAGTTAAGTGAGATAGAAGAGGGATTAAGGGATTTAAACTTGTAATAAAAAATGGAGAACGATTTAATCAAGCAGGAACGGATGCCAACTGTATGGTGTGCAGGCTGTGGTTTGCATGTCATGCTTAGTGATTTTGCTAAAGTTTTTGCTGAACTTAATATGGATCATACTAACACAGCAATCATTGCGGGTATTGGCTGTACTGGACGTGCAGCTGGATATTTCAAAGTTGATACAATACACGGATGCCACGGCAGGGCTGTTCCTGTTGCAGAGGGTCTTAAGAAAGCAAGGCCTGACATGAATGTGCTAGTCTTTTCAGGCGACGGTGATCTTGCTGGTATCGGTGGAAACCATCTTCTGCATTCAGCAAGAAGAGGTGCGAATATCACTGTTGTCTGCAACAGCAATAAGATATATGGGCTTACTGGAGGACAGATGTCTCCTACAACACCAAAGGGAGCGCCTACTGTAACTTCTCCATCTGGGACAGAGTACGAACCAATAGATATGCAGGCTATTATTCTTGCCAATAAAAAAGTCATGTATTGCAGGACTTCATTTGTCCATCGGGAGCATATGGCGAAATGCATGAAACAAGCTCTTGCGTTTGAAGGCTTTGCATTTGTAGAAATTCTTGCAGAATGTTTAGAGACATTCGGGAAACGGCAGGGGCGCACAATGAAGGATATTGTCTCAGATCTTAAGAACAACTTCAAGATTGTTGAAGGCAAAGATAGGTTGGAAGCAGATGAATTAGGTATTGTGGTTAAAAAATGAAAAAGACAATAATAATCTCAGGAGAAGGCGGACAGGGGGTCAAATTAATAGGCCAGATTCTAGGAAAGATACTTGCAGGCCTTGGCTATGAGGTTTCTGTGGACTATTCTTTTGACACTGCTATCAGAGGTGGAAAGATTGATGCATATCTCACTTTTTCCGACGATAAAATAGATAATCCAATAATAGAGAACGCAGACTTTTTCATACGCTTGTCTGCAATGGCTGAAGAAGGCAATGGTACTGTAACTATCTGTGATTCTGAACTTTGCAAGCAGGAGAAATGTGACTCTAAAACATGCAAGATCGCAAATCTTCCATTCCAAAAATCAGCAATAGAGAAATTCGGCAATAAAGTCATGATGAACATGATTGTCCTGGGCAAGATCCTTAAAATGCTTGACATAGATATTGACAAACTCAAATTTGAGAAGATACTTCCTCCAAAGATGCTTGACCAGAATATAGAGGCACTGCGGTATGGGTTTAATCTTGTTGAAGAGAGAAACTGATAACAATATTTAAATACCAGAACTTCTAGATATATGCTTATGGTGATAGTTGACACAAAAGGCATTCTCAAGAAAGCTCAAAGAGGAGATTATGCTGTTGGGCATTTCAATACTAACAATCTTGAGTTCACAAAAGCTATTGTTGAAACTGCAAACAAGCTGAGATCTCCTGTGATTGTCGCTACATCCCATGGCGCGATAAAATACGGAGGCATAGAACAGATTGCCTCTATTGCCAGAAATTCTGCTAAAGAAGTAAAAGTTCCTGTTGCATTGCACCTAGACCACAGCCCAAACATGGCATTGATCAAAGATTGTGTCAAATATGGGTGGACTTCTATTATGATTGATGCATCGCACTACAAGTTTGATGTAAATGTCAAGAGGACCAAGCAGGCAGTGCAGTTCTGCCGCAAATACAAAATTCCTGTCGAGGCTGAATTAGGCCAATTAGGCGGAGAGGAAGGCTGGGTCAAAGGCAAGAATATATTCACGAATCCTATGCAGGCAAAGATCTTTGTTGAGAAGACCGGGTGCGATTCTCTGGCTGTAGCAATTGGAACAAGCCACGGTGCTTACAAGTTCAAAGGAACTCCAAAATTAGATTTGCAAAGACTGAAGGCGATAAGAGAGATTGTTGATGTTCCATTAGTCCTGCATGGAGCATCCTCTGTTCCAGCAGATCTTATCCGAAAAGCTAACAAATATGGTGCTAAGATAAAAGGTGCTGCAGGCGTCCCTGACAGCCAGATAAGAAAAGCACTTAAACTTGGAATATGCAAAGTTAATACAGACACAGATTTAAGGATCGCGTTTGATTACGGTGTGCGAAAGTTTCTTAAGACAAACCCTTCTGAATTTGACCCTCGGAAGATTATAGGTTCTGGAATTTTAGAAGTTCAAAAGATAGTCGAGAAAAAGATAAGATTACTCAAAAGCGTCGGGAAGGCTTGAAGGCTCTTTTTCTTCTGCTGGTTCTGGCTTCCGTTCTATGAGCAAAGACTTAAGATCAAGCATCGGGTCGAACAATCGTGTTGCGATCAGATCAACATTCATCTGCTTATCAATGAGCTTCTTGAATACCTCTGCGTTTGTCCGGTCTCCATAGAAGGAAGCTCCAATTATCCTTCCATCTTTGAGGACAACAGCCTTATGCTTATCTCCGATCTTACATCCCAGGTGGATTAGTCTATACTGCTTTCTCTCTTTCAATGACAGTTTTGGATTGAAATCTCCCATGAAAACATAAGGAAGACCGAAGAATGATGTGAAATTTGAAAATATCCCTGGATTGAAGCTAAGGTTTCCTTCGAGCATGTTCTGGCCTGCGATCTGCCCCATCTTTGCAGCCGGAAACCAGGATCTCCTGTCCTCGTACTGAAAGAATTTAGTATCCTTGAACTGCACGCAGTCTCCTGCTGCATATATGTTCTGATGGTTTGTCTTTAATTTGTCGTCGACAATTATGCCTTCATCAATGCTGATGCCGCTGCCATTGAGGAATGAAATATTTGGCTTGACACCGATAGCCACAACAACCAGATTTGTCTTGTATATCTTGCCTTTTGTGCTTTTGACCTCGATAACTTCGCCGTCCTTTCCCCGGAATTCCTTTGCAGCCTCGTTCAATCTTATGTCTATCCCTGCATCAGTCATCCTTGTGAAAAGCTTGCGCGAGACACATGTGTCAAGAACAGGAATCCCTATCTGGTTCTCTCGGACAAGCAGTGTTACCCTGTTCCCCAACTTATACATCGCCTCAGCTACTTGCAGAGCAAGGATTCCGGCACCGATTATAACAACACGACGGTGGATGCGCGCTTTTGTCATGATGTTCTTTGCGTCATTCATGTTCCTTAATGTATGGACGCCATTAAGTTCTGCTCCGGGCCAGGTGTCCATGATCGGAGAAGCACCTGTTGCAATAAGAAGCTTGTCGTACTTTACAAGACCTGTCCCTTCTAGTACAACCTGATTTGTTTCAGGGATCACTTTTGTAACATTCTTGTTAATTACTCCGATATTCTGTTTTTCATAGAATTTGATAGGTTTAAGCAGCAAACTTTCCTCGTCGAGATCTCCCTTGAGGTACTTTGTAAGTGCCGGCCTGAAATAAGAATTATAATGCTCATTTGTGATAATAGTGATCCTTCCTTTTTTATCACTATCGCGGATTGTTTCTGCTGCAGTTATTCCTGCAACACCATTCCCAATGATCACGTAATGCATCTATTGTTCACCCTCGAATATCTCTTCTGGTTTTGCTTCTTTTGGCTGTGCAATGTCCTTGTCGACCAAGGCTTTGACAACCAAGCTTGTTATATCAGTAAGCTTGACACCTGCGCTGTCTGCAGAGTTGGCAAAACCCTCCCAGCAATGCACACACTCGACGCACATCTTGTTTGTTTCCTTTGCACCCTGCATCTTTTTTTCGTGCATCTCTGCTACACCTTCAGAATCATTCCCGAATGTGCCGCAACAGATGTTTGCAACTTTTTTATCCTTGAATTCTGCAAGATCCGCGACCTTCCTGATAATCTCCCTGCCGTGCTCTGCCATGTTCTCTTTCCTCTTGTATTTGCATGACTCGTGGAACACGACCTTGTCGCTCAGTTTTTTCAGTTGCAGATTGCTGATATTTTTTAGTATCCATTCTGTTGTTGTCATCACCTTGAATGTCGCGCCCATCTTTCTCTGCATGTTCTTCAAGGCTTCGTGGCATTCTGCGCAGCTTGTTATGACGACCTTTGGATTGACAACTTTGATAGCCTCTAAAAGATCGTTGTGCATATCTTCTGCTTTATCTATTTCTCCCGAATAATAATGAGGCATGCCACAGCAGTATTTCAAGCCGCCGATGATCTCGTACTCAATGCCTAATTTGTTTGCGATAATAATAGTGTTATGCTGGATCTCTGTCGGAGAAAGCATGTAACACCCGAAATAAAACAAAGTGTCACATTCGCTGAACTCGCGTTTCTCGTACGCTGGTAGCAACGGGCCAAGAAGATTCTTGTTCTTTGCAAACTTCTGCTTGACGTTTCCTACAAAACCCAGCCGTCTTCCCTTAATCGCAAGTTCTGCTCTCCTCTCTTTTGGAAGAGAGTCAATAAGTTTTGATTTTAGATGAAGCATCATCTCCTCTCTGTGCGAATTTGTCGGGCAGACATCATTGCACAGACCGCACTGAAAACACTTGTGCGCAAACGTTACTATACTTTCTGGAAGAGGAGTTCCTGGCTGAGAAGAAGTTGCAGTATTAAGGTTCCGTATGGACATGTTCCTGCTGTCTTCTATAGGGCATACTTTCATGCAATTCCCGCATCCAATACAACTTAGCAGAAAATCGTTTGCTCTGTTTTTTAGGTCGTTATAAAAAGATACCATCTCCCCTCCTATTATATTAAAGAGATAATAGTTTTCTATATAAATGTTTTGAAATCCTCGAGTGCTTACAAGTCGGAGACGAATTGCGTAGTACCCTCTATTTACTCAGGAGAACTTGCTGTTTTTTTCTTGCTAGTTTTTCGTCTTTTCTTTATCTTCTTATTGATCTCTTTCTTTTTCTTCTTGCTTTTCTTTATACTGTTTGCTTTTTTCTTTTTTTCTGGTTTTTTCCAGAAGATCAGAATTAGAATGACCAATATAACAACTATGATAATGATGATCTTGATTGTCTCGTTCGAGTATAGCTTTTTTCGAGGTTTTGTGTATTCTTCCATCTCTTTCCCAAGGATCTCTACATCTGTTATCTCCCCCTCGAATGAAGTGCTTTTCATCTCTCCTGTGTTTATATTTATCTCTTCCAGGCTGTTCTCAGCTGCGATGAATAATTCCCCGTCATAGAAATCAATACCAAACGCTGAATTCTTGACCTCTGTAAGCACAGATGCATACTTCTCATCGAAATCAATGATGAGGATCACTCCTTTATTGTCTTTGCTAGCTGAAAGGATCGCGAACTGATTACCGAGGACTAATTCATTGTTTATATTGATGTTCTGAAGCTGGATGTTCTTGTCAAGAATCTCCTCTGTATTGAGATCGACTGTGACGAGAATGTTATTTCTAGTATCTAGAACATATGCGAATTCATTGTTGGGAGCAATCTTTATCTCCCCCGGGCTTCTCAGCAGTTTTGGATCTGAGAATACAGAACTTATCTCCTGAGTCAGCAAGTCTATTACTGTGATCTGGTTGTCTCCCAGTGTTGTGACATATGCTTTTGTACTATCCTTAGAAGAAGCGATTCCAATAGGCTGGTCCCCGACCTCAAGCTCTTTTACAACTTTAAGCGTCACCAGGTCGATTATGCTGATACTCTATGACTTTGAGTTAGCGACAAGCGCGAATTTATGGTTTGGGGTTATTGTTACCCCTATAGGTTCTTCCCCAACCTCAACGTCGTCTAGAACAGCCCTTTTCTCAAGGCTTATGACCGAAGCTGTATTTCCTAATGTGTTTGTTACGACTGCAAGCGCACTGTCGCTTGTCAGAGCAATCTTGCTCGGGCCATTGTCAACGCTTATGTCTGTGATCTCTTCAGTCTCAGTGTCGATAAGCGAGACTTTATCTTCTGGAAAATTTGTTACCAGAACCTCTGTCGCGACTGCTGCCTCGACAGTTACAAGTATAATTAACATAAGTATGAGAATCCAAAAATTTTTCTTATTCATATCAACCCCTCTCGTATGTTCAAGATGACGAAATATATTATATAAACTTTTCTAATGTAGTTTATAAGCAGTTGTAAAATCCCATAATCACCGACTGAGGACGAGCTATTTCTTTTTTAGCATCTTTTTAATGTCTTTTAGTATGTTCTTTTTCTCTGAAAGTTTTTTTGCAACTTCTTTTCCAGACTTAACATACTGTTCCAGCGGAAAAAACTCCTTGACATCTTCCTTGTTTCCCCACTTGTCAAAATAAATAACATCTTTCAGTTCTGTCTTTATTGGTTCTTGCGGTCTCTCATCAGGATATCCCAGAGTGATAATTGCCTGCGGTCTTGCATTGTCTGGTATGTCTAGGGTTCTCTTGAGCATACGTTCATCAAAAGCACCAACAAAACATGTTGAAAGATCCTCCTCTTCTGCTGCAATCATCATATTCATTGCAGCTAGTGCACAGTCCTGAATGGAATACAGTCTTTCTCCGCGAACACCATAAGCTCTTGTTATTTTTGTATTGTCTGCACAGATCACAATCAGTACTGGAGCTGTCTCCATCCACAACTGGTCATAACAATTTTTTGAGATCTCTATTATCTTCTCTTTTGTCTTGACAACAACAAATCTCCAGGCCTGCAGATTGCCTGCGCACGGCGCATTATGGCCCGCATCCAGAATTCTCGCGATCTTGTCGAACGGAATAGGAGAGTCCAGATACTTTCTGACACTCCGCCTCTTTTTTATTGCTTCATAAACATCCATGCTCTTGAACAGGAAATGGTTGCTTATAAATGTTGCGATGCACAGATAAATTTATATACAAAGTTTGGAATCACTTTCTGCATGGTATCCAGAAAAGTTGCCAAGCTTGGTGTCAAGCGAGAACCTGGTTTTCTATATTTTGTTGATAGGAGCGGCGATGTCTGGGCTGTGACAAGCATAAAGACCAATATTGAAAAGAAAAAAGTTCTTGTCGCAAGAGCAGGTATCCAGAAAAAACCAAATTGCCTATATTATCTTGACAAAAACGGGGATGTATGTGAAGTGCTGATGAACCGGTCCGGCAAACAGAAGATGGCCCGGGAGGATCTTGCAAAGCCAACTGTGAAATACTTGGTGTATGAACAGATGCTGAACAACAGGCGGTTCTACAGGTCAAAGAAAGTCCTGCTCGCTACACGTGCAAGAAACATCTCTATATCTGTGCCTACTGTTGATGAAGAGAATTATGGAGTGCATATCAATTATGAAGCAAAGAATAAGGGCTTGTTCTCTCCAATCTCTAAATTCGTGTCTCTTGCAAAACCTGCTTCTAACATCCGGATTGTAAATAAGATTCCCCGGAAATATCTGAACAAGTAATGGTTGATATTAATTGAAACAAAGAATTATCTTAAATCTTTACACTTCTGCCTGATGATCCTTAGTTCTTCTCTTGCATCTTCTAACCTGTCCTGTTCCCTGTCGAGATCATCCTCTGCATCGTCCAGGTCGTCTCTTGCATCCTCTACCCTTTGTTCTGCCCTGTCAATGCTTGACTGGGTTCCATTTATCCTGATAGTTTCAAGGCTTGCTTCTGCTGTTCTCAAGTCGTCCTCTGCCCTGTCAACATCCTTTTCAGCATCGTCTATATCTTCATCAATATCATCAATAAGATCCTGTATCCTTTCGATCTCAATATCACAGGTCTCTGCTGTCAGGTGTGAAGTACCTATGATCTTTCTTGAAAGCCTGTTTCTCAGCTCGTCGCACATATCCTGAACTTCTTCAAGCCTTTCACGTGCAAGGTCTGTCTCGATCTCTGCATCGTCCAGGTCGTCCTCTGCATCATTGACATCATCTTCCTGGTCATTTATCCTGTCATTGATGCTGTCGATTGTGATCTGTGATGCGTTTGAGCTTTCTGCATTTGCAAGCTCGATGTATAGAAGGTCTAGTCTATCTTCCTCTGCCCTCAGATCCCGCTCTTCATCCCTTTCATTATCTTCTGCATCATCAACATCATCCTGAGCAGATTCGATTAGAGCTGGGCAACTCTCGTATGTTGCAAGTTCTTCGTCGTATTGTGTTGTTATAGTGGTTGTTGTTGTTTTTGTCTCTGTTGTCTGTTCTGGAAGCCCAGATTCAATTATCTCTTTTGCTTTGTCGTATTCTTTTTCAATCTCTGCCATCAGGTCTTCCTGCTCTGCCTGCAGGCTTGAGATTGTGTCTAGAAGTGTAAGCTCTCCTGAACTCGGGATGTCAACAAAAGTCTGGTTGCCAACATCTATGGTGGAGGTCCCTGCCAGAACAAACCAAATTCCGAATGCAGACAATCCAATGACAACTACAGCTATGACAGCGAACAATGCAATTGCCTTAGATTTCTCCATATAATCGTCCCCCTATAACTATAGGCTTTTATCGTTATCTAATATATAAAGCTTTCGGTGTGATGCTACTCTGGGGTGATAAAGGAAAGCCTTATATTTTCGTTCTAAATCTCTGAGATTATGAGCAGATTAGACGGACATTCCAAGACGCCTGTAACTAAGGATAATGGATTTGTAGATCTCGATCTTCCGTCGTCTTGGGGGTGCACAAATTTTGACTATGGATTTTCACGAACAGATCCACGGAGAGCTGTTGAATCTGTCTATGTTCCAGGCGATCAATATACTTTAATTTCCACTGCTGCTAGTCCGCTTGCAATTAAAGCGCTGGAAGGCTATGTCGCTTCGAGAGAAAAGATGGAGGCTCAGTGGAAAATCCGTAAAGCAGAAGAAAAAGATGATTGTGATGTGATACATTTTCTTTCTTTTGGTGCAAGTTTAATGGATACTTATATCGCTGCATTACAACAGCTCGCAGCAACGAAGTTTGAAGATAGCTCTTATGCTAGTTTCTCTATCATGTACACGCATGGAGTACATAGTGTTGACAGGATGAGAGAATCTGCAACCTGGCCATTTGTTCATATTGTAAGAGGGGGAGAGGAAGAAGCTGGAAAGTTTAGGTCTCTTGTGATGAGTTTAGGTTCAGATGATTCTTGGAAAGCCTTAATGAATGTAGAATCTCCACAATTTTATCGAACAGCTGAAATCCAGTTCTTACGTGAACGTAATATTTCTCCTCTTGAGATATGTTCAGAAGAATGGAAAGTGGATTCCGATACATTAAGAAATGCTGTGAACTTTTTAGTACAGTTTAGAATTACTTGTGATTACGCTGGTTCTTAGTATCTCGATTGATAACTGAGACTCAAATTTTATAAATCGACTTCTAATTCTTCATGTTATGAACGAACACTGGCAGGGAGGAGTGCAGGCGCTTAAGGAACATCTTCTTGATTATCTGAATCCTGAAAACTATAAATTAACTTATCGGATGCGGTCTGTGAACAATGTTCTTGATGTCGAGGGAGAGTATGACCTAATCTTGCTTGACAGGGATTGTACATTGCATGGATATCGGGCGAGAAAACGAGATCCTCGCTTTGAGAGAACTTTGCATTCTATAAAGCATAAGGCAGAGATTGTCTCGAACACTTCTTACGAAGGTTTTGTTGGAATGAGGGATGTGTTTGGAGACTTGCTGCCGATGAGCAAACTGGTGCGAGTAGGCGGTTTACCAAGGCCTTGCCTGCTTAGATATTCTGAAGGACAGATGAAAGTCTTATTCTACGACGCTGAACAGAAGCAGTTTGAAGATCTCACTGCAAAGCTGTGTGATGGTGATGTTCTGTTAGAAAAAATTAATCATCACTACAAAAAACCAGATCCAATACTATTCCAGACTGTTGTCGAGAAGAATAAATGTGATGGCAGAGTTCCAGAAAATCCAAAAGTGCTGATGGTGGGTGATCGATGGCTGACAGATATTGTCGGTGCGAATCTAGCTGGTCTTGACACTGCGCTTGTCACACCTGTTTCAGTATTCGGAGAAAAAGTATCCCTGCTTGCAGGCAGGTTGTTGATGGATGTTCCTATTGGTATGTTTATGAATCGGTTGTAGGAC
>JAHWHI010000050.1 GCA_019323355.1 Candidatus Woesearchaeota archaeon
AGATATCCGGACAGGCGAACTTGTCATAGAGCGCTTTGAGATTGTCGGCAAGCGCTAACTTTTTTAAACTCTTCTTCTTTAGCATATATAATGGACCAGAAAGAATGGATAAAACATATCCAAAAGCTAAGAGAAGAGACAGAGGCTCTTCCAAAGAAGGATGAAGAGGAGCTAAAGCAGGAACTGAAAAAAGCAGTAGTTGATGCAATAAAGAAACGAATCCCTAAGGAAAAATTCGCAATCTTCTTCTCAGGCGGGGTTGACAGTTCTCTTATCGCATTGGTCTGCAAACAGGCAGGCGCAGAGTTCACATGTTATTGCGTCGGTTATAAGACAGAGGACATGGAAATGCCTCAAGATTTGATCTGGTCAGAGGATATCGCAAAAAAATTAGATCTCAATTTAGTAAAAAAAACTTTCAATGTCAAGGAATCCGAAGAGATTATCAAAAAGGTTGTGAAGATCTTGCCGCATAAAGAGGTCAACATTCAGTATGTCACAAACATAGGCGTCGGCGCTGTTCTTGTCGCTGCTCATTCAATCGCAGAAGAAAAAGTCTTTTTCTCTGGACTGGGTTCAGAAGAGATCTTTGCAGGTTATGAAAGACACGAGAAAGCAAGAGAAAAACATGAAGAATGCTGGAACGGGCTTGAAAAGATATACGAACGGGATCTTACAAGGGATCTGCCGATCGCAGAAGCACTTGGGATAAAGATAGAAGCTCCTTTCCTTGATGATGCCGTGATAAAAGCTGCAATGAGGATCCATATTGAGAGGAAGATCAATGAAGAGCACAAGAAAATCATCTTGAGGGAGATTGCAGAGGAGCTTGGACTTCCAGCAGAGTTCGCCTGGAGAAAAAAATTAGGTGCCCAGTACGGAAGCAAGTTTGACAGAGCGATCAAAAAAATCGCACTGAATCACGGGCATAAATACAGAAGAGACTACCTGAAATCTCTTATATAGAAAACTATAAATACCCCTCCATTCTCCAGATATGTATGGCTTTTATCGAATGGCTTACAGAATTTTATAACAAATGGTTTCTAGGCCCGACTCCAGAGATTATAGCAGCGATCATCATTGTTCTTATCGGTTTTGTAATAGGAAAACTGCTCGGAAGGCTTGTCACCAAGATTCTCAAGGAAGTCGAGCTAAACAAGATACTTCGCGCAGCAGGCCTCAAGATCTCGCTCGAGAAGCCGATAGGAGAATTTGTCAGCTATATTGTCTATATCATCACTGTCGTGACAGCATTATACCAATTTAACATCGCTTCGACAATAGTATACATCATAATTATCTCGATAGGTGTCATCATCATTATCTCTATATTGCTTGCAATAAAAGATTTTGTTCCTAATGTTATCTGCGGAATCGCTATCAAGAAAAGAAAGACGATCAAGGTCGGGGAAAAGATCAGGATCGGAAAGACAGAAGGCATCATCAGGAAAATCTCTGCACTGCAGACATTGATCGAGACAAGAGAGAAGGATATAGTCTACATCCCGAATTCTGTTATTATAAGAAAGAACATCCTAAAGATAAAGAAATGATCAGCAAGGAATGCTTTCAAGAAGGCTGACAACAGTGAATATCTTGCTTCTTGTGTAGGAAGCCATGGACGGACTGTCTGTAAGCTCGTCAAGTTCATTCAAGGCTTTATGGATCGAGACATGAAGGTCAAGTCCGTTTTCTAGAATATCAATGGCGTTTGTGAGGCGGAGTCTGACATTTTTCTGTGTGGTATCATCATCGATAAGCTCCTTTAAGAACTCTATGATCTCGTGTACCTGTTCTGTTGTCATTTTCCATGATCCTCATTTCTTTTTTTCTTCCTTTTTTTGTAATTCTTCCATTACTTCTTGCTGCAGTGTCTGTGCTTTTTCCCTTAATTTTTTTTCCTGGGAATCTATGCTCTTTATCCGCACTTCTGCAACTTCTTTTTTCATCTTCAGATCTTTTTCAATATCTTCCTTGTTTTTCTTGATCATGATGTTTCCAACAATCTTGAAAGCTTCTTTCTTGTCCTTGATCTCTCCTAGTGCAGATTCAATCTCTGCAAGCTGAAGCTGGAATTGCTGTTTCTGTGATGTAAGGGTTGTCAGGCTTTGCTCTAACATTTGCATTTGTTGAATTTTTGCTTCAGTTCCATCAGTCATTTTATTTCCCTCATCTTTTCATAAACAGTAAGCACCTTGCATACTGAATTGAGAATCGCCTTCAGTGCTGTTGCATCTTCAGCTGTTATCTCAACTGTATCTTTTGTTGTTTTAACAGTGAACCGTCCTTTTTCCAAAGACTCGAACTCAGTCTTCAGTATTTTTATTTTTTCAGGTTCATCTATCTTTAGAGTTGCTGAGTAGCTCATCTTGCCTTGACTTTTGTTGTTACAACTCTTGGCTTGAACAATACCCGTCCCCCGCAATATGGGCATCTTATCTTTTTTCTAGTATAATCTTCTCCCACTTCTTTTCCGCATTCGAAACATTTGTATTTCATTTTTATTCTCCGAAATAGTATGCTTTACCTGAAAATTTGGTATTGCATTTTTCACAATTATAGATTCCTTTTGCCAATCGTTTGACAGCGTGCTTTGAGCAAAACGGACATTTGTTTCTTCCTCTTTGCTTCTCCTCTACTGCATTTACACGCTTACGTAGTTTTCTTCCGTATCTTGTACCGTATCTTCCTGCTGTTCCTGCCATTTTTTCTCACCATGAATGGGGCTGCCCGGACTTTCGTATGTGAATATTTCGAACCGGGGTCTTCTGGTCCCAAACCAGAAAGGATGGACCAAGCTACCCTACAGCCCCATATATATAAAGATTATCCAGAAAAAACCGGGGTTTATTTATAAATCTTACCCTTGCTCAAATTTATTATCTCAGATGGGCTTCCTTCTATAGGACCGTCATATATCGCAAAATCTATATCCTTCTTGAGCTGGGATGACAGGTCCTCTATCTGCTTCATATAAGCTCCACCCCCTTTATTCACGCTTGTGGTCACTATAGGCACTCCAAGCATAGAGACAACCATTGAGAACCAATGATCTGGAATTCTTATCCCGAGTGTGTTATTGCCCAAAGGATTGACATTATCAGCTATACAGTCCTTGTTCTTGATATCAGCTATGATTGTGAAAGGTCCTGGCAGCTTCTCAAGATCCTTTTCCTTGACATCCATATTCTCAATGATCCACTCCTTGTTTGGAGCTATGATCGGAAAAGGCTGTTTATCCTTCTCCTTGATCTTCCTTAAGCGTGCAACAGCTTCTTTGTTTGTAGCATCACATCCTAGCCCATAGATAGTATCAGTGGCATGGATGAAAATTGCTCCGTCTAAAATAGCATCAAAGAATTCTGTCTTCTCAAGCCTGAATTCGTCCTTATTGACAACCCTCATCTTATGAGTGGACAAAATGAGATCGCTTTATAAAGCTTATGAAAAGGCCTTTATAAAGGAATTTGCCTCATTTCAATCTCGTCCGCCTTCAGCGTAAGAAATTCATACGCTTTCTCGATCAGGAGTTTTGCCTTCGGCAGATCATTAGGACCAAAATTATTTGTGGTCTTCCAGTTGCCGTATTTGTCCTTATACCTTCTGTTTAGCGAAACTGTGAACATGCCTGTCTGCCCGTCCTTGTTATTGTTCCAGATTGTCGCCTGGATAGCTCCAGTTGAAAATTGTTTTTCAATTCCATTGCTCATTTTTTCACCTCCTTAGCTGGCAGTCAGATAACCCAGCACATGACCTTCATCACCTGGCTCTTCATCTTCCATGAGTGTGAACACAAAATCCTCTGTATAGTAAGAATCCATCAATGGCTTTTCAATATTGTTCATGAAAATTGGATTTAATGTCAGTTTTTGTTTCATCAATACCACCTCCTGTTCTCGCGCACAGCCTTTGCTGTGATCTGCATTATCTGCTGTTCAAAGAGTTGTTTGACTTCCCCCTGGTCCAGGTTGTTATGTGTCTTCATTTTTCTACCACCTCCTATGATATAGAATTCTATGGATAACTTAATTTATAAGCGCTATCCGCACCTGTCCAGTGGCCAGTGCTATGCTTTCTTCACAAGATTGACCAGAAAATCTTTTGGATACTTCTTTTTGTAATAATTATAGAACGAAGGCTTCAGACTTATCCTTGCTATCAGGCGTTTCTTGATGATTTCTTTGTCAGCAGCTGTCGGCCTCCAATCTTTCTGAAGTTGTTTCGGCAGTCCACTCACGTTAATTGTCTTGTTCGCTTTGAACCCTCGCTTCAGCATCTCTTTTTTTAATTGTTCATGCCTTTTCTTCAGATACTTAAGTTTGTTCTTGAAGAACAAGATGTGTCCAGTTCCCAGACAATATTTTTTCGGCAGTTCTTTTTTTATCTCTGGATGTTTACGGACATATGTGACTAACATTATTATTTCCAGATACTCTGCTCTAAGATGCTGATCAGCCAGATACTTTGGATTGATTATATTGACTCTTACCATTATAGCTTCTTGAACATCTTGCACATGCCAGGCTTATACTTCCATTTTTCATACAGTCTTAATGCTGGATTCTCCAGAAAGACTTCCAGCACAAGAAGATCACACTTTTTCTTATTGAACCAGTCTTCCAATTGTTTGTAGAGCGTTTTCCCAATACCTTTGCCTCTGTATTTCTTTGTGACCAAGAGAGCGCTGAAATATCCTGTTTTCGGCGCTTTGAAAAACGGATCCACACTTGTCACAAGAAAACCATAAGCATAAGCAACCAACTTTCCTTTGTCCTCTGCAACAAGATATATCCCATCCTTTTTTTTAATTTCTTTCAGCAGTTCTTTCTTTGCATTCTTCTCAAAACTCCTGTCATCCCTCTTCATCCGTATCAGAGAGATGCCTGCTTTTTTCGCAGCCTTGTCCTCTGATGCCAGCATCTCTAGGAACAACTTATAGACTTCTTCAAGATCAGATGGTTTTGCCTTTCGTATATCCATTCAGAAAGAACAGGCACAAATGGTATATAAATCTAATCATAAAGCTTTAATATTCTGCTGTAAAACAAAGATAAAATGAGAAAACTTCTCGCTTCGATAGAGGATCTGAAAAAAACCAGCATCAAAGAAGTAATCATTACTCGCACAAGAAGTTTCAAGAACATAAGGACAGAAAA
The DNA here is from genome assembly GCA_019323355.1 of Candidatus Woesearchaeota archaeon. Lineage (GTDB taxonomy): Archaea > Nanobdellota > Nanobdellia > Woesearchaeales > WJKV01 > JAGLWF01. The sequence goes on from JAHWHI010000050.1 coordinate 5,160, forward strand.
AGCTATCTTCAAAGAACTTTGTTTTTGTCTTCTCACAGCGAATTACAGTGCAGAAGGAGGAATAAGGATACAGAAGGAAATTGGCGACGGTTTTATCACACTTCCAGAAGCGAAACTGTCAGCGAGACTAAGATCCCTGGGCTACCGTTTCCCGAATGTTCGCGCAAAGTTCATAGTTGAAGCAAGAAAACATAAAGACACGCTCAAGAGAACGCTTCAGTCTTTGAATGAGACAGAAGCAAGAGAGTGGCTGGTAAAAAACATCAAAGGTCTTGGCTTCAAAGAAGCAAGCCATTTTCTAAGGAACATTGGCTCTGAGAATCTTGCAATAATCGATTTTCATATTGTTGATCTGTTGGAAAAACACAAGTTAATAGAGAAACCAAAGACAATCACAAAAAACAAATACCTAGAAATAGAGGATGTTCTGAAAAAGATAGCAACAAAAACAAACCTAAACCTTGCAGAATTGGATCTTTATCTGTGGTTCAAAGAAACAGGAAAAGTTTTGAAATAATCAATAATCAGTCAGCTTCTTACTATACGAAAGAATCTTTGTATTGCCTTGCTCTCCGCCTTTTGTGTGCTCGACATTTATCAGCTTCGCACGCTCCAGCTTGTCGATCTTCCTCTGGAAAGTCCTGTAGCTTGCTTTGCCTCCCATCTTCTGGTACATCTTGAACAGATCACCTATCTTGCTCTGCGAATTATTCTTTATCAGTTCAAGGACTTTCTCATCGTCTCCGTCCAGACCAGTTATATTAGAAAAAGAATCAAGCTTCTGCATTGCAGAATCAACGTGTTCAACTGTGATTTTTTTCACAGACTTTTGCTCTGCAGAATTTCCAGCTTCGCGCAATAAGTAAAGGCCTTTCCGCACATCCTCTAATTCAGCTGTTTTTGCAACTGCTTTCTTGAAAGCCTCTTCGTCCCACACACCAGGTACAAATGCAAAATCCCGTCTTTGTTTCAGGATGCCAGCAATCTCATTGGCATTATATGGCTTGAACTCGATTGTCTGCGGAACCAGACGAGATTTAATCCGCTCGTCCATTGTCAGCACGTCTTTTTTGTAATTAGTGATAAGAACAATCGACTTTCTGTAAACTTTCTCCAAAAGTGTATAGAGAAAATCAAGATCAGTTGCCTTGTCGATCTCATCAAATATCAAAACAGAGCTTATCCCTTTTGCATTAAGCTTCTCAACAATTATCCGCATCAGCTCTACAGTGTTCTTGTTCATTGTCAATTTATAATTAAGTGCTTCGCACATCTCAAGTATGATTTTGTAGGTAGAATTCGCAGACCAGCAGTTCACATATATCGGCAGGATCTCATCTGTCTGCTCCTCGATCTCCCGTATCACATTCTTGGTAGCAACTGTCTTTCCAACACCAGGATTTCCATACACCAGACAGTTAGAGCCATTCCTCTGCTGGAACAACGGCTTGATACAGGCAGCGATCTGGAACTGTTCTTTATCCCGGTATGGAATCAGCTTTGGCATGAAATCATAATCTAGTGCGATCTCATTGTTGAACAAAGATTCTGAATCCGAAAGCATTCCATCGAACAACCCCATGCTCCAAAGTATTTACGTGAAATATATAAGCTTTTTGAACCATAGAAACATTTATATACGTTACAGCCTTCAAAACCTGCATGAAATATTCAGAGTTGGTGGTGGTATTTGATCAGCTGGAATCTACTTCTAAGAGATTGGCAAAGACACATTATATCGCAGATTTGCTGAAAAAGACACCGACAGAAGACCTGCCGATGATAGTCTACATGCTGCAGGGCAGACTGTTTCCGCCAACAGACGAAAGGACTTTAGGAGTTGCTGACAAGACCGCGAAAAAAGCAATAGAGATCGCAACAGGACTTCCAGAAAAACGTGTTGTCTCAGAGTGGAAAAAATTAGGGGACTTGGGAAAGGTCGCAGAAGTTCTTATAAAAGAAAAAAAACAGAGAACACTATTATCGCATACCCTGACTGTCAAGAAAGTTTTCGAGAATCTAAGAAAATTAGTCGAGATCACTGGAGGGGGAAGTGTTGACAGGAAACTGAAACTCGTAGCAGAGCTTCTCACCTCAGCAAAACCAGCAGAAGCAAAATACGTAATAAAGACTGCACTTGAACAGTTACGGTTCGGTGTTGGCGAAGGAGTTATCAGGGATGCGATTGTCTGGGCATATTTTGGAAAAGAGATAGACTTGAAATACGACGAGAAAAAGCACGACATTTCTTACAATGACAAATACAAATCCTATGTAAAAGCTGTTGAAAGCACTTATGATCTAACAAACGATTATGCAGCAGTTGCAAAGACTGCAAAAGAAAAAGGTCTCAAAGGATTAGAAAAGACAGATATTACTCTCGGGCAGCCGATAAGGGCAATGCTTGCAATGAAAGAGGATACAATTCCTGACTGTTTCAAGCGCGTCGGAACTCCTGCAGCGATCGAATACAAGTACGACGGTTTCAGGATGATCATCAACAAGGATGGAAGGGACGTAAAGATATTCACAAGAAGGTTGGACAATGTCACAAAACAATTTCCAGAAGTTGTCAAGGCAATACGAGAGCATGTATCTGCAAGACAGTGCATCCTCGACGCAGAAGCAGTCGGTTTTGATCCGAAGACAAAGGAATACAAGCCGTTCCAGAACATCTCGCAAAGGATAAAGAGAAAATATGACATTGAGATGCTCGCAAAGAAACTTCCAGTTGAATTGCATATATTTGATATTGTCTATCATAACGGAAAAAATCTATTAGACGCTCCGTTCAAGAAACGAAGAGATATTTTGGATAAGATAGTATCGAACAAGAAATGGAGCATACAGCTGGCAAAACAAATTGTTACATCTGACGAAAAAAAAGCAGCAGAATTCTACCAAGAAGCGCTCGATTTGGGACACGAAGGCGTCATGTTCAAAAGTCTTGACGGAGCTTACCAGCCAGGCTCCAGAGTGGGAAACATGATAAAGTTCAAGCCGATCATGGAACCTCTAGATTTAGTTATCGTCGCTGCAGAATGGGGCACTGGAAAACGTTCAGGCTGGTTAACTTCCTACGTATTAGCATGCCGTGATCCTAAATCAGGAAAATTCATGACAGTCGGAAAGGCAAGCACTGGATTAAAAGAAAAAGAAGAGCAGGGCCTGTCATTCAAGGACCTGACAAAAGTCCTGAAATCATTGATAAAAGCAGAGCACGGAAGAAAAGTCGAGCTCCATCCGCAGATAGTTATAGAAATTGCTTTCAGCGAGATACAGAAATCTCCTACATACGAATCCGGATACGCACTAAGATTTCCAAGGGTTGTAAGGATCAGGGAGGACAGAGGACCTCACGAATGTGCAACCCTGGCTGATGTGAAACGGATGTATGATAAACAGAAAAAGACCGGAAAATAGATGGTTATTCTTATATATCATTAAGGATATAATCTTGAATCTCATCAAGTATGAAAAATCTTGTCCTTTTGTGGATCCGAGAGTATTTTTTTGCAATTTTCTCAAAATCATCGTTCCCAGTTATTTGGGCAGAGATCAATTTTTCTGAGGAGACTATAGACGATGTGATCTGCCAGAGAGACAATAGCAGTGAAAACTGGTTGATAACTCCATACAGCAATGTAAATACAAGCGCAACATTCCCTATCTTTGATGTAGAGGAACACGCATAGATATAATCTCCTGTTCTCTGAAATTCATGATCCCTATAGGACCGCAGTATAAATTCAGGGCCATAAGCTAATTTGTGAAGTATGCTCCCTCCAAAATCAGAAGAAAATGGATCCTGCCATCTGTAACCTTTCTTGAGCATTGTCTCGATAGAATAATATTCAACTAATTTCTCTCTTTTCATATAATCCATAAACTCAGGAAACTTCTCTGGAGACATTGTGCGTCTCGCAGTGACAAATTCTGCTGCAGTGACTGTTGCAGGATACCGAAATATCTCTTCGTCATCCTCTCTCAGACAATTGTCCATGACTCTTGTCACAAGATTGAGATACCTGAGATCATTGCTTGCCTCTGAGACCATAGAAAGAACATCAAACTAAGTTCTTTAAAAAACTTATTTCTTCTTCACCTTGAACAGCAGCCAGTTCTTAGGCCCGGAACGCACAAATTTTATCAGGCAATATTCTCCCTTCATCTTTCCACCTGCCATCTCAAAGACCATCTTCCCGGGCTTCTTGTCAATCATTTTGTACGTGCCTTTGTCCCAGATCTTCACAGTGCCTGCACCATATTGCCCTTCTGGAATCTCGCCCTCGAATTTCATATAAGAAATTGCATGATCCTCGACCTGTACAGCCAGCCTCTTCATGCCAGGCTTCAATGGGGGGCGTTTTGGCACTGCCCATGATTTTGCAACTTTGCCTATCTCTAGCCTGAAATCCCAGTGCAGATGTTTCGCATGATGTTCGTGGACGACAAATTTCGGCATTTTTCAGTTTTCAAAAGTGAAATAAGTTGTTACTCGAATAGTGACAACAAGAATTTATATACTTTCCTATTTTGAAATACAAAAAATGGCTGAAAAAAGCGTTTATGAGCCTAGAGAAGACACTTTTCTGCTGGCCACCCAAGTAAAGAAACACGCAAAAGGCAAGGTTCTGGAAATCGGGGCTGGTTCTGGCTATTTATCAGATGTGGCTGCAGAAAAAAAAACAGTAAAATCTGTCACAGCATGCGACATTAATCCTCACAGCATCACATATATGCAGAAACTGGAGAAAAAAGGCAAGCTTGCATACAGAAAAAAGATCAAGATCATCAAGTCTGATTTGTTCTCAAATATAAAAGGGGTATTTGACACCATTGTCTTCAATCCGCCCTATCTTCCAGAAGACGAGCGGGAACCAGGAGGATGGCTCAAGAAAGCAACAACAGGCGGAAAAAAAGGGTGGGAGACCATAGAGAACTTCCTGAACAATCTCGCAGAATTTTTGGATTCAAAAGGGAAGACCCTTCTTCTTTTCAGCAGCCTGACAAACAAGGAGAAAATCGACCAGCTGATACAGGATCGTCTTTTTGATTA
>JAHWHI010000051.1 GCA_019323355.1 Candidatus Woesearchaeota archaeon
CATACCGTATCTGGCTGTATAATTATCACGGTCTTGCTGCAAAAGTCGTCGAAGACTATGGAGCCAGCAAACCGCGGATATTATTCTTTGAACTGATCTCGACCCATGTATCCGACAACCAGATCGAACACCAGTATGTTGACCGATAAGCCATAACCTTTATAAAGGCATTTTCTCAATTTATAAATATGAGAGCTTTCAAGACAAATATCGACGGAAATCCCAACATTGGATTGCACGCTTTCTGTAATGACAAGATCTGCCTAGCTGGAAAACGGTTCAACATGGCGCAGATCCGTAATATGGAGGATGTCCTTGGTGTCCGTGTCGAGCAGATAAGCATTGCAGGCACTGACCTGATCGGAGCTTTTGTCGCTGGGAACAACAGATGCATCCTTGTTCCTGATCTGATCTTTCCAGAAGAACTGGAGAGGCTGAACAAGATCAAGGAAGATTTTGGAAATGTCTTTGAGATAAAGGTTATTCCGACAAAGCTTACAGCGCTAGGAAATAATATTCTTGCGAATGATCACGGATGTCTTGTAAATCCAGATTTTCCAGCTGTCCAGAAGAAACTGATACGTCAGGCACTTGGCGTGAGGGTTGTTCCAGGGCTGATAGCAGAGCACAATGTTGTAGGTTCGCTGGGTGTTGCGATCAATACTGGTGTTTATGTTCACGAGGATATCACGCAAGAGGAAAAGGAAATGATAGAAAATTTATTAAATGCACATGTAGTCTCAGGTACTATCAACCTGAATCCGTATGTCAGCTCGGGGGTTATTGCGAATTCAAACGGTTATGTTGTAGGTGACCAGAGCAAAGGCGACGAGCTTATGATGTTCGAAGATATATTTGAAAAATAAAGGTGTTAAAATATGGCAAAAAAAGAAAAACAAGAACTGACACTGCAGCAGGCTTACATGGAGCTGCAGCAATTAAGCCAGGGCATAAAACAGTCCCAGGAACAGATCCAGCAGATAACTGCGCAACTAGAGGATCTTAATGCTACAGAGCAGGCTTTGGATGATATTCCTAACTCTGAGATTGATTCAGAACTTTTGGTTCCGATGAGTGCTGGCATTTTTGTAAAGGCTGGACTTAAAGAGAACAAAAAAGTTGTGATCAATGTCGGCGCTGGCACAGCAGTCGAGAAAGATATCGCAGATACAAAAGAGCTTGTCCTGAGGCAGAAGCAGGAGCTCACAAACATCCGTGACCAGCTGGCTGAGCAGATGCAGCTGATGAATGCAAGACTGCACGCTATCCAGCACGCTGTTGAAAAAGCAGGCATCGCACAATAAGAAAAATGTTCAAATTCCTGAAAGACAAACTGAAGAAGGCTGTTTCTAAGTTTTCAAAGAATGTAGAAGAAGAAGTAGAAGAGAAAATAGAGAAGAAAGAAGATATTATCGAAGAGCCAATCGAAGTTGTCAAGGAAGAGCCGAAAGTTGAAGAGAAGGTCGAAGAAAAAGAAGCAGAAGAAGAGCTTGAAGAACCGATAGTTGAAGAAGAGCCAGAACCTGAAGAAGAACCAGAAGAACCTGAAGAACCTGAAGAAAAAGAGATTGAAGAAGAAAAAGAAGAAGTTGAACATGCACCTCTTATCTATGAAAAGAAAGAGGAGAAAAAGCCTGAGCCAAAGCAAATAATAAAGCCTGTTGAAGAAGTTCTTGAAAAACCAAAACCAAAGGCAGAACCTAAAGCCGAGCAAAAACCGACAGTTGTTCCTGAACCAATAGCAGAAGAGAAACCTATAGTCGAAGAAAAAAAACCAAAAGAAAAGAAAGGTTTCTTCAGAAGAATCACTGATACTGTAACAAAAACATCCATCTCTGAGGAGAAGTTCGACAAGATATTCTGGGAGCTGGAGCTTGCGCTAATGGAGAGCAATATCGCTATTGAAGTCATCGAGAAGATAAAAGAAGATCTGAAACGAGAGCTGGTCGAATCAAAGATAAGCAGGACTGGAATTGAAGACACAATCAAGAATACGCTCACAAAAAGCATCAGCGACTTGTTTGACGTGGGAAAGATAAATCTTCTGCAAAAGATAGAGCAGAAGAGAGAGCGTCCTTATGTTATCGCATTTGTAGGTATCAACGGAGTCGGCAAGACAACAACACTTGCGAAACTCGCGAATTACCTAAAGAAGAACGGCAAGAATGTTGTGATCGCAGCAGGAGACACTTTCCGTGTCGCAGCAATAGAACAGGTTGAGGAACACGCAAACAGATTGGGAATAAAATTGATCAAGCAGGACTATGGTTCGGATTCAGCAGCAGTATGTTATGATGCGATAATGCATGCAAAAGCAAAAGACATGGATGTTGTCCTTATCGACACTGCAGGCCGTTCGCATGCAAACACAAACCTGATGGATGAACTGAAAAAAGTCATCAAGGTCGCAAAACCAGATCTTGTTCTTTTTGTCGGAGACGCTCTGACTGGCAATGATGCAGTTGAACAGGCTAAAGAGTTCCAGGACGCAGTGGGGATTGACGGAATCGTCCTTGCAAAAGCAGATGTTGATGAGAAAGGCGGGTGCGCAGTCTCGATTTCATATGTCACAAAAAAACCGATTGTATTTTTAGGGATGGGACAGAGTTATGACGATCTGAAAGAATTCTCACCAGAAATTGTCCTTGAGAATCTCGGTCTTGTTTAGAATCTCTATATAGCCTTTATATATATCTTTATATACTATTTCGAAACCTTTATATACCAATGCGCCTTCATTTAGCGTATAAAATGGCAAAAAAGAGGGTGAAGCGAAAGAGTTCTACTAAGAGAAAAGCAGTTAGTAAGAAGACTAA
>JAHWHI010000052.1 GCA_019323355.1 Candidatus Woesearchaeota archaeon
CTATAAATGTTCAGATAACCGTATGGGTCTCCGTCTGTGAATACATAGACTGGAAGTTTCTTGTCATCTGCCAACCGTCTTATGAATCTTCTTGTTGCCCGCGTCGGAACACCCATCATTGCAATGACAATACAATTAGCTTTTTCCCAGTATCTATGATGGTTAAGCCTGTCAAACAAAGCGCTTGTCTCTACAACCAGGATAAATTTAGCTTTTGTCTCGAACTTCAGGTCTTCAACACTCGAAGGTATGGAATAAGCTCCAGAACCGAATTTAGTACAGTCTATCCTGTCTTTTCCGTCAATGACTATTAATTTTCCTGCAATGCTTCCGCCCCGCTCTTCAGGGAAGATACTCATCTGTTCACGATTTACTTGAAGCATTGCCTCAACATCATCCATTACAGTGAAAGCGTCAGAGTCTGTGTCAAATCTTGCCTCTCCCCAGTTCTTGGAAACATAATACATCTCTCTTTTTGATGCTCGGTCTTCATCTTTTGCCAGTCTCTTTGATTCGTTCATCAGCAATAGTGTCTGTGCAAAAGTCTTGATTGTGCTGGCTGTCAGTGTTCTTGCCTTGAACTTTCCTAGCAATTCAAAGAAGCCTTTCTTCTGGTCATATTTTACATTGTTCAATGAACGCAAGGGCATCTTTATTTTTGGAGCTTTTTTCTTCATGATGCTGCTGTAAACATCACTAGCAATATTCTGGATGCCGTCCAGTACTGTCTTCCGGTCCTGTTTTTTTGCCATTTTTATTCTAATTTTGTCTGTTTTGATTTAGATTTGTCTTTTTTAGCTTTTTTAGATTTCTTCTCTTCGTCGACAACCTCTTCGTCAATAAGATCAGACTCAACATCCTCTGACCCGATCTTAGCAAATTCCTCGTCGTAATCGACATTCTTTGTAGGATCAAACTCAACATCTTCAACCTCTCCCCGCACGTGCTCCAAAATATCTGCGAGATATTCTTCGATATTATTCTCGTCAGCCTTTTTCAGGCCCAATAGTTCCCCTAGTGCTGATGCAACATGAGGTATGTATTTCTCTATAAAGCTTCTCTTCTTTATCTCGTCCCGTACTCTTCTTTTCTTATTTACATACCTTCCTAAAAGTCTTCCTGCTTCCTGCAACGCCAATCTCATCTCTTTGATGATCTCTGGATAGTGAGCGATAGCTTCTTTTGCCTCTGATGTGAACGGCGCCCAGACAGATGCGATATGGATAGCGACAGCTATAGGCCCTACTGGAAGGGCGTTCTTGCTCTGCGAAAGTCCATAGTTTCTCCAGGCTGTGTTGACTATTGCTTTAGTAGATGCGCAGGCTCCCTGCTGGTATAACAATGGAACCCTGTTAGCGAATCGCATAACTCTTGCAGATCCCTCTTTTGAGAGTTCGCCGCCATAAGCAATGGCGCATTCAACAACAAAAGGATTCCCCCTGTAAACAGAAGGTTTTCTTGTGATAGCGCAATAAAATTCTGCCTGGATCTCTTTTCTCAGGCCTTTCTCTAACAGATCCTCTCCGATTGGATAAGTGCAGTCTGTCGGCGGAGCCATTATCTTTGTCTTCTTGATAGCATCCATCAATCTAGTTGCGTGCTGAGGACCAAGATCTTTTGGTTTTGTATTGGGAGCGATAACTGCTTTTGAGCAGATCTCTTTTGCAATCCCAGAAGATACACGCGAGAATTCTGATGTTAAAAATTGCTGCAGTGTCTTTGCTGTTGTATTCTGCAGCATCTTGATCATGATACCTACTTCGATACCATAGGGATGCGGCTTGATCTCTTTTGGCATTGGCGGAAGTTCTTCTGTCGCCCGCGCAAAAATAATCTGTTCTGCTTTTGGATTAGTATAGATGATGGTTGCGTGAGGATTGACTATTGCTGTCTGTTTCAGGTATTCGTCGATGGACTGCGCACCTTTCTGGTAAGAAGCTTCCAGGTCTATCTCGATCCTTGTTCCATGCTCCCTTCCATTCCAGTCCACATCCTTTTCATTTTTTATCTCGGGTTTATTTGTGGTTGTGTTAAGATACAGTTCAACATAGTATGCAGGCTTGCTCTTTGATATCCTTGTGGTAACACGGATAGGCTTTCCTGTTGTAAGCTGGCCGTACATTGCCGCTGCAGAAATGCCGATACCCTGCTGGCCCCTGCTCTGTTTCATCGAGTGGAACTTGCTTCCGTACAAAAGTTTTGCAAAAATATTCGGGACTTGTTTTTTAACTATACCCGGCCCGTTGTCTTCAATGACAACCCGGAATTTATCCTCTGCAAGCTCGATTATCTCAATATTTATCTCTGGAAGGACTCTCGCTTCCTCGCAGGCGTCGAGTGCGTTGTCAACAGCTTCCTTTATTGTTGTCAGAAGAGCTTTTCTCTTGTTGTCAAAACCTAACAGATGCCTATTCTTCTCAAAGAATTCTGCGACACTTATCTCTCTCTGTTTCTTTGCAAGCTCCTCTGCAATCGGCCTGCTGCCATTCTCTGCAAGTTTTGTCTGAGCCATTTTTATTCAAAATCGTCTTCTTCTTTTCGAATTCCGACTTTTTCCATGAATTCTCTTTGCTTGAGAGCTCTTCTTTTCCTCTCAAGCCATCTGTAAACAGTATTGTGCTGCGCACCTCTCAATAAATTCATCACAGCCTGTTTTGCAAGATTTGCAGATTCTGGCTGGCCAATTATTGAGATGGTTTTTCCATAAACAGAAATGTAGCTTTCTGTCACCTCTTCTATTAATTTCCGGGTCTTTCCTTCAGTCCCGATGATCCTTCCTTTCAATCGTGCAGATCCTGTCTGCGAAGTGGAAAAATCTTTTATATTTATGATCTCGAAAACATAATCGCCTTTCAGCAAAAGAAATGCAATCTTGGGATTGAATCCGCGCCCAATCGCTGTGATCACCTCTTTTGCATCAAATATGTTCAATCCATCATTCCCCTTTATGAACACGTCCCCGTCCTTTGAGTCAACATCTATCTTTGTGTTTGTGAAATCCTCTAGTTCTTTCTTGATCTCGCCATCCTTTCCTATAAGGATCGCTATACGTTCCTTAGGTATTTTTAGTTCCGTCTGGAACTCATGTTCGGGGGTCATATCAATTTAGGGATATAAGGGCTTTTTAAAGCTTACGGATTTTGTATATGAAATCTAAGAAATCTGCTTCTTGATCTGTTCTTCTGTCACCTTCAAACCCAGTTTCTTGAAGTATCTGCATATATTCTTTATGTCCCGATCTAGAAGCTCGTCTGCGTTCGGCGATTTTAATAATGTGCCGTGCGAAAAGTCGATGAAGACAGGCTCTTCATTATGGTTTAGAATATTGTATTCACTCAGGTCGCCGTGTGCAAGTCCTGCTTTTTTTGTCTTCTTCATGTTGTCAATGACTGCTTTGAAGAATTTTTTTGGATCTTTCGGGCGCACGTCTTTTAACAAAGGCGCTGAATTTTCATCTCCAATAAATTCCATCACCAAAACATTGTTTGAAAATGCGATTGGTTTCGGGCAGTTGACACCTGCCTCTCTTGCAAGCATCATATTCCTATACTCTCTCTGACACCATGCAAAAATAATCTTTCTTCTTTGATGGCTCAAACCTTCGAAACGGAGATCGTTCCTGATGTACTGATACATTGCATTAAAATTAGAGGATTCCAACCTGTAAATCTTAACACACACAAGATCATCACCTTTCTCAGCTGTGAAAACATTAGCTTCCTTTCCTAGAGAGACTGGAGATTTCAGTCCGTCAAAATGTCCTTTTGTAGACATCTCCTGCAGAGTCCTGATTGTGAAATTGTCGAATACATTCTCAAAGATTTTCCATTCTTCTCTGGTTTTCTTTGCCATGGATAAGAATTAGGAGATTAGGTATATAAAGGTTTATCTTACTTTTTTCAGGAACCGAATGTCACCGTTCTGATTGACATCTAAATAGAAACGTTCGCCAGGAAACTCTCCTTCAATAACACAATCAGGCATCTCATCAAAATCTATATTTGTTAGATTGATAGGAGTTGACAAGACAGCATTGCTAAGATAACCTTGTCCTTTTGTATCTATTTCCATTGTTGTTTTCCGCAGCCAGATTATTTGGACAAATTTCTTGCCAGGATCATGCGGATCCTCTGAGATAAGATATTTGTTTGGAACGCCCCATTGTGGACGAAGTGTTGCCAGTTCTGTTATGGGCATAGTAACATGCTGCGTGTACTGGATTCCAGTGTGTTCAAAGGGTTTGAAATCACGATGGATAACTTCTCTCAAAAGACGGATCCTCTGGCTTTTGATATCAACGTCAAAAATATATTTTCCCAAGAATGGTCTACAATCTGGTTCATTGTCAAAACCGTCATCTAGATTCTCTTCATCTATCTCATGACTATGGGTTGCGCTATCAGCTATCTGATCATTAAGGAAATTAAGGAATGGTCTTCCGTCTTGATAGATAATGCCTTGGTAAACAATTCTCTTAGTTCCAACTCTTCCAACCATGATATCCCCTGGTTTGTATTCTGCAGCGATTTCATACTGAGGTTTAACTATTTCTTCCTGCGGCGGTTCATTTATCAGCTCTGCCAATTCATCTCTCAGTTCATCTGGGTGCGGAAGCTCGTCACCTTCAAGGTAATCTGATGCAACATCTCTTGTTATCTCGAGCAAACGGTCAACATCTACTTCTTTCTCTTGTTTTTCTTCCTCTCTTGTCAGTTCGATAACTTCTGCTGTTCCGAAAACAATTCCTGCTACAAGCGCAATTCCTCCAGCAACATAAAGTATTCCCCGTCTCA